>JAABUD010000185.1 GCA_011389555.1 Desulfotignum sp.
CAGGCCATGGGACAAAAAGATGCGCTTATATTCATCAATCACAGCCCCGGACCGGATCAAACCCGCCCTGAACTGGTCTTTGATGCCGGTCTGGCACCGGAGGCGGAAAGCAGCCTGTTTGAAATCTGTCGGGCCTGCATCAGGACCCACCAGACCGGCCACCTGTTTTTCCAGTTTCGTGACAGGCGCCTTGCCCCCGGCCAGGTCCAGTAAAACGGTTTTGTATTTTTGAAAGGCAGCCTTTTTGACGCGGTTGTTTTTTCGGGCAGCCGCTGCCGTGCGGTCCGGGTCCAGATCAATGACTTCGTATATCCGGCCCAGGTGGCGGGAGTCGTGAATTACCCCATGGGACCGGCCATATTCGGTAAAAATTTTTATCCAGAAGCCCACATTCGGAGAAATGGCATCACAGAAAGGAAAATCCCGGGGCATAATTTCGGCAGGCTGTGATGTGGTTCCCATGACGGGCAGGGCAGTGCCGAGCCACAGCATGAGAAAAAAGACCATTACTCCGGGGTATCGTTTTTTTTTTGGATCAGACATGCATCCTCCTGTAATGTGAATGCCTGCCGCCTGCCTGACAGATATTTATCCTTTATCTGCAAAGAAAACCGTTAACAGGCATTTTTCTTTTTCACTGTTTATGCAAGATACCATATACCAGAGATTTTTGTCTATTCTCTGCTGATGATATTTCTGTGGGCCATGAGGCGGATGGCGTTGACGCGGATGAACCCTTCGGCATCTTCCTGGTTGTATCCGCCGGCAATGTCCATGGAGGACAGATCCTGGTCGTAGAGAGAGGATGCACTGGTTCTGGCAACAGGATAGGCAACCCCCTTGTATAGTTTGAGGGTGACCTCGCCGTCGATGACCTCCTGGCTCTTGTCCATGGCTGCCATGAGAAATTCCATTTCCGGACTGAACCAGAACCCGTTGTAAATCAGTTCGGCAAACTTGGCCCCCAGCATATCCCGCAGCCGCATCACCTCCCGGTCCATGGCGATCCCTTCGATGTCCTTGTGTGCCTCGTGGAGGATGGTGCCCCCCGGGGTTTCATATACCCCCCGGGATTTGATGCCCACAAACCGGTTTTCCACCATGTCCAGGCGGCCGATGCCGTTTTCTCTGCCCAGTTGGTTCAGATATTCAAACAGTTCCAGGGGATCGGTTTTCCGGGTGTTGTCTTCCAGGTTGACCACCTCTACCGGGATGCCGTCCTTGAACTGTATTTTGATGCGGGTGGGAACATCCGGGGCTTTTTCAGGAGACACGGTGTGGGAGTAGATGCTTTCTTCGCATTCATGGGCCGGGTCTTCCAGGATGCCGGCTTCATGGGAGATGTGCAGCAGGTTGTCATCTTCGCTGTAGGGCTTGGATGCGGTCTGTTTTGTGGGGATCGCGTGTTTGTCTGCATAGGCCAGAAGATCACTTCTGCCTTTGAATGCCGACAGGAACGCCGCGTTTTTCCAGGGGGCGATGATTTTGATCTTCGGGTTCAGGGCATAATAGGACAGCTCAAACCGCACCTGGTCATTTCCCTTGCCGGTGGCGCCGTGGGAAACATAGGCTGCATTCACGTTCCGTGCGATTTCAATCTGTTTTTTTGCAATCAACGGCCGGGCAATGGCGGTTCCCAGAAGGTACCGGCCTTCATACAGGGTATTGGCCTTGAACACCGGGAAAATATAATCGGTGACAAATTCCTTGCGCATATCTTCAATGAACACATCAGAAGCACCAATTTTCAGGGCTTTTTTCCTGGCTTCTGCAAAATTTTCTTTCTGGCCGATATCGGCCATATATGCAAACACTTCATATTCCTGTTCCAGCAGCCATTTGAGGATGACCGAGGTATCCAGTCCGCCTGAGTACGCCAGGACCACTTTTTGTTTTGCCATGCAAACTCCTTGGTATTATAAATTTATGGGCCTATTTAGACGGAAAATCATGCAATAGTCAAGTGCTTATGTCCGGCAGAAGCTGTCTGTGCCTGGGTGCAAAGGCTGTACCTGTCAGGTGAAAATGGTGAGCAGAGCCCCGGATACAGCCATGAAGATGGCCACCGCCTTGTTCGCCGTGATCTTTTCCTTGAGAAATACCGCAGCCAGAATAAAAATAAAAATGGTGGACATCTGGTTGAGGATGGCTGCCTGGGAGGCAGTGGTATATTTCATTCCGGCCACCCAGAGAAGCAACGCAATATAATTGCCGCAGATGGATGCGGGCAGGGCAATGAGCCAGGACCTGGACCATTTGAGTTCTGCAAGATAGCGCTTTTTTTGCGGATGGCAGGCCACCATGATCATGAGGGTGACCACGCCGGCGCTCACCCGTACCAGGGTGGCCCAAAATACATCGGTATATTCCAGAATCTCTTTGATGATGACAATACCCAGAGAGAGAAAAATCATGGCCAGAACACCGGCAATGATACCGGGCAGGTTGTCCGTGGGCGGCACAACCTCTTCCAGGGCCAGATCTTTTTTTTGCAAAGATCCCACCAGAACGGCGGACAGGACCATGAGACCGCCTATGATACCGCCGATGCCCAGACTTTCATCCAGCAGAAGAAAAGAAAAAAACAACACACAGGGCAGGTACAGACATTCCACAATGGCCACAAGGCCTGCTCCCAGGCGATTCAGGGCCATGAAAAAGAACAGGTCTGCCAGGGTGATGCCCAAGAATCCGGACAACGACAGAATCAGCCAGCTG
>JAABUD010000186.1 GCA_011389555.1 Desulfotignum sp.
AGCCCCTTCGAAGCCATCTTGCCCAAAAAGTGGATGACCTGATTCTGGCGATGGATCTGAACGGGACCCGGGGATGTAAATCGGTTGTCAGCTGGGATGCCAATTCCGGCAAAACACCCGATCAACTGTTGTACCGGCTTGAAACCCTGCCGATGATTGCAGAACAGGGATGGTCCTGTGCAGCCAAGGATATCAGCAATGCCGGTATTCTGGGCACGATTTCCATTTTTCTGGAAAATTCGGGCAAAGGGGGAAATATTCATGTCTCCAGCATTCCATGCCCTTCTGAAATCGATCTGATGGACTGGCTGCACTGTTTTCAGAGCTTCGGGTTTATTCTTGCGGTCAGGCCAAAAAATTCCGAAAAAGTGCTGGCATTGTTTTCAAAGCGGAACATTGATGCGCAAATTATTGGAAAAGTCACGGATACAGACAAGGTCGTCCTGGATGATACGCACACCTCCCGGGTGTTGTTTGATTTTACCACGGATGAGATCACAGGTATCCGTTATAAGAAACAGCCGTGAAGGCTGCATAACTAAAATGTAGTTTGATTTGTCAATGGTGGTGATCTCCTGATGCCGATAGACCCGCAGGCCAGAAAAATACTTGATGAGGGCATCCGCCTGCCTGCACTGGAGACCCTGAGTGTTGCCGCAGCCAGGAAAAGATGCCGGGATACATTCTGTACAAAAGAGATTCCCGAACATGTAAGCAAGGTTGACCATCGAATTCTGTCTCTCACGGTCGATCACGCCATTTACAATATTCCGGTTCGAATCTATACACCGGTTCCCGGGCCGGCGTTGCCCGTGCTGGTCTATTTTCATGGTGGGGGATTTGTGGTGAACAATCTGGACACCCATGATGCGATTTGCCGGAATCTGGCGAATACGGCAGGCTGCATCGTGGTCTCTGTGGATTACGCAAGGTCACCGGAATACCGATACCCTGTGGCATTGAAACAATGCTACAGGGTCACCACCTGGGTGGCGGAAAACGCAACTTTACTGGGTGCAGATCCTTTCCGAATTGCCGTTGGCGGAGACAGCTCCGGAGGCACTCTTGCTGCGGGCGTCTCCCTGATGGCAAGAGATCTTGAGGCCCCTCACATCTGTTTTCAACTTCTTTTGTACCCGGCCCTTGATTATTATCTGCCCGGGACCGATTCCTATGAAACATTTTCAACCGGATACTCATTAACCCGAGAGACCATGAGATGGTTTTTCAGTCTCTATCTTCCGAAAAATTTTAACAGAGAGGATCCTTATCTTTTTCCGGTCCGGGCACAACGCCATGATAACCTGCCGGTTACCCATATCATAACAGCGGAATACGATCCATTAAGAGATGAGGCAGAACGGTATGCAGGCCTGTTGGAAAAATCAGGCAGCGTTGTAACCCTGAAACGGTATTCGGGTATGATTCACGGCTTTATTCTCATGCATCGAGCCATCGATATCGGCAAAAAGGCCCTGAAGGAGGCCGGCATGATTCTGAAAAAACAATTCAAACCAGGCAACAAAAATATACAGGGAGAACGCATATCATGTTTATAGACGGAAAATGGAAAACGGCTGAAAACAACGAAACATTCAAGGTCCTGAATCCTGCAACCGGTGAAATCCTCGCCACGGTCCCTGATGCAACCCATGAAGACATTATGTCTGCCATCCGCGCAGCAGACAGCGCATTCCCTGTCTGGTCATCTTTGACGGCGTACCAGCGGTCTCGATATTTATACACCGCCCATGAACTCATGATGGATAAAAAAGAAGACCTGGCCCGGATCATGACCCGGGAACAGGGCAAACCCCTGGCGATGGCCCGGAATGAAGTTCAGTACGGGGCAGACTTTCTGCTGTGGTTTGCCGAGGAAGCCAAGCGGGTTTACGGCCGGACCATTCCTTCCGCAAGGCCGGATCAGCGGTTCACTGTGTTAAAGCAGCCCCTGGGTGTTGTGGGGGCCATCACCCCGTGGAATTATCCGGTGTCCATGATCACAAGAAAACTGGCCCCGGCCCTGGCAGCCGGGTGCACTGTGGTGCTGAAGCCGGCCGAGGCAACCCCGCTTTGCGCCATTGAGATGTTCAAACTATTTGAGCAGGCCGGACTTCCCAAAGGGGTGGTGAATCTGGTCACCAAACTGGATCCCGGACCTGTGGGCGAGCAGTTTGTGTCCAACCCGGTGGTCAGAAAAGTAACGTTTACCGGTTCCACCCAAGTGGGAAAAATGCTGGCGGGGAAAGCCGCCGCCAACATGAAACGCATTTCCCTCGAACTTGGCGGTCATGCCCCTTTTATTGTGTTTGATGATGCAGACCCGGTCCATGCCGCCAAAGGTGCCGTGCTGGTGAAATTTTTAAACACAGGGCAGGCATGCATCAGCCCCAACCGGATCTTTGTTCCCCGGCATCTGGTGGATGCATTTACAGCAGAATTCATTGGGCGGGTCAATGCGATGACGCCCGGCAATGGTATGGACCCGGGTATCAAAATAGGCCCTCTGGTGGGACCCGGTGCCATTGCAAAAGTGGAAAACCAGGTGGCAGACGCCCTGAACAAAGGCGCACGATTGGTTACCGGTGGGATGCGGCTTACAGACCACCCGTTTGACAAGGGATATTTTTATGCGCCCACAGTTCTCACCCATGTGACAAAAGAGATGCTGATATTTCATGAAGAAACCTTTGG
>JAABUD010000187.1 GCA_011389555.1 Desulfotignum sp.
ACAGAATATAGGCATAGGCCTTGATCATGACACCAAAATGGCCGTAAAAAGTGTGCATTCGGCCGATGGTGTCCGGGCAGTCGGAGACCAGTTTGAAAGTGTCCAGCTCCTTTTCCACTCGTGGAACGGGCAGAAACGGAATCAACGCCTCTGTCACGGCCACCGGTCCGGAGCCCGGCCCGCCCCCGCCATGGGGGGTGGAAAATGTCTTGTGCAGATTGAGATGCAGCACATCGATGCCCGCATCACCCGGTTTCACAACCCCCATGATGGCATTCATGTTGGCCCCGTCCCCGTAAACCAGGCCGCCTTTGGCATGGACAATGTCGCAGATCTCTTTGATATGTTCTTCAAAAAGCCCCAGAGTGTTGGGGTTGGTGATCATGATGCCGGCGGTGTCTTCATCCATGACCGCTGCCACAGCGTCCGGTTCCAGGATCCCTTTTGGTCCGGATTTCAGGTTGATGCTTTTGTACCCGCACAAAGTGGCGGAGGCAGGATTGGTGCCGTGGGCGGTATCCGGGATGATGATCTTGGAGCGCTGCCTGCCCTGTTTGGCATGATAGGCATGGATGATGAGCATGCCGGCCAGCTCTCCATGGGCCCCGGCTGCCGGCTGCAGGGTCACGCCGGCATATCCGGTGATTTCCGCCAGATATTGTTCCAGCTCATACATGAGCCGCAAAGCCCCCTGGGAAAATGCTTCGCCTGCCAGCGGGTGGGCCCCGGCAAATCCCTGACGGGCTGCCTGGACTTCATTGGTTTTGGGGTTGTATTTCATGGTGCAGGATCCCAATGGATACATACCGGAGTCCACACCAAAATTCCACTGGGACAATCGGGTATAGTGGCGGACCACATCCAGCTCAGACAACTGGGGCAGATCCGGGGCATCCCCGGTCAGGGCCGGATCAAGGGGTGCCCTGTCCACATCTGCTCTGGGCAGAGAAATGGCACACCGGCCGTCTCTGCTCTTGTCCCATACATTGGGTTCATTGAAAATCAGTCCGCTGGTTCCTGGCTGTCTGGTCATTATGCCACCTCCTTTGCCAGTTGGTCCATCTGTTGTCTGGACACTTTTTCCGTGGCGCAGAACAGATAATGGTCTGTAAGTTGGGGATAAAACGGTGCCATATCCAGTCCGGCAAACATACAGTGCCGGTTGATCAAATCGGCCCGTTTCTGTTTGAAATTTTTCGGGGCTTTCATGACAAATTCATTAAAGAAGGGCTGATCAAAGACCGGCTCAAATCCGGCAGTGGTCAGAACAGATTTCAGATACACGGCTTTGTCGTGGTTGAGCCGGGCGATTTCCCGGATCCCGATTTTACCGATGGTGGACAGATACATGGCTGCGGTCATGGCGTTGAGACCATTGTTGGAACAGATGTTGGAGGAGGCTTTTTCCCTTCTGATATGCTGTTCCCTGGTGGACAGGGTCAGCACATACCCATCCTCCCCGTTGGTATCTTTTGTCCGTCCCACCAGGCGGCCGGGCAGATCCCGCATCAGTTTTTTGGTGCCGGCCAGAAGACCCAGGCCCGGCCCGCCGAATGTTTTGGCGATCCCAAGGCTCTGGCCTTCTCCGGCCACAAGATCAGCCCCGAAAGATCCCGGATTTTTCAAAAGACCCCAGGCCAGTGCTTCGGTAAAAGAAGTGATGAACAGAATTTTTTTGGAATCCGCCACCTTTTTACAGGCGGCCAGGTCTTCAATGTGCCCGAAAAAGTTGGGGGATTGCACAGCCACACCGGCAATGCCGTCCATGGCTTCCAATGCGCTGATATCTGTGAGCCCCTCTTTTGTATGGCCGATGGTTACCATCGTAAATCCGGCGGGTTTGAGATAGGTGTCGATGATCTGCCTGTGGCTGGGGTGCACCAGGTCGGATACAGCGATTTTGTCAGCTTTTTTGTTTTTGCGCAGGGCAATGAGGGCGCATTCAGCCAGGGCAGTGCCGCAGTCATAATGGGAAGCAGTGGCAATGTCCATGCCCAGAAGGTCGGTCACCATGGTCTGGAATTCATAAATACCCTGCAGGGTTCCCTGGCTCACTTCCGGCTGATACGGGGTATAGGCGGTGGCAAATTCCGACCGTGAAACCAGATAGGGGATGATGGCAGGGATATGGTGGTCATAGCTGCCTGCACCGATGAAACAGGTATAGCCTTTGCAGGCGATATTTTCTGACGCCAGTTTTTCCATGTGGTCATTGAGTTCCCACTCGGTCAGAGGGTCGGGCAGGTTCAGACCGTTCTTTGTTTTCAGGGCATCCGGTATGGTATCAAACAGGTCATCCAAAGTGGTGCGGCCGGTGACAGCCAGCATCTCTTTGATATCTTCCTGTGTATGTGGCAGATAACGCATGGGTCTTATCCTTTCAACATTTCAAGGTAAGCTGCTTTGTCCATCAATGCATCTATTTCAGCATTGTCGGAGGATTTTACTTTAATGATCCAGCCCCCCTGATAACAGTCTTCGTTCACCAGTTCCGGGGCATCTTCCAGATTTTCATTGACTGCCACAATCTCCCCGGATATGGGCATGTACATTTCTGATACCGCTTTGACCGATTCCACAGAACCGAACTCATCTTCTGCGGAAAATGTATCTCCCACTTCCGGCAGCTCCACGAACACGATTTCCCCCAGCTGATCCTGGGCATAGTCGTTTATGCCGATAGTGACGG
>JAABUD010000188.1 GCA_011389555.1 Desulfotignum sp.
CTGGCCGTGCTGGCAAAACATGAAATCGTGCTCAACAAAGATATGCTTGTATTTGCCCTGAAATCCCGGTTTAATGAGAAGGTGTTCCACCTGTCCATGGAGACAGTGGAAAAAATTTTGTAACCACGGACAAAACACCCGGATGCGGGGACAGGACCCCAGGGACGTCATGACAGAACCCGACGGCATGCGCAGAACAGCGGTTGAACCATCGGCCAGATCCCTGGCCCCTGCCCTCCTGGTCCGGGTGTTTCTGCCCTTTGCGGGCGGGTATTTTCTCTCCTACCTGTTCCGGGTGGTCAATGCCGTGATCGCACCGGACCTGGCAGCGGATGTGGGGGTGGACCCCGCACAGCTGGGCCTGCTCACCGCCACCTACCTCATCGCCTTTGCCGCATTCCAGCTGCCTTTAGGTATTCTGCTGGACCGGTTCGGCCCCAGGGCCGTGGAAGCGGTCCTGCTGTTGTTTGCAGCCGCCGGGGCCGTTATATTCGCCCGGTCCGCCTCCCTGACCGGACTGATCCTGGGCCGGGCCCTCATCGGGTTCGGAGTGTCCGCCTGTTTGATGGCAGCATTCAAATCCTATGTGATCTGGTTTCCGGGCCCTGTCCTGTCCCGGATCAACGGGTTACAGATGGCGGCCGGCGGCCTGGGGGTCCTGGCCGCCTTTGCCCCGGTGGAGTTTGCCTTGCGATTCACCGACTGGCGGGGGGTATTTTTGGGTCTGGGGGTTCTGTGTGTCCTGATGGCGGTGACCGTGTTCACGGTGGTGCCGGAATCGGACAAAAAACCCGTGCCCGAGCCTTTTTCCCGGCAGATCCAGGGGGTGGGCCAGGTATTTACAAGTCTTTTTTTCTGGCGGATCGCACCGTTGACCATGCTGTCCCAGGCCGGGTTCATGGCGATTCAGGGCCTGTGGGCCGGCCCCTGGCTGCGGGATGTGGCCTCCCTGGACCGGGCAGAAAGTGCCGGATGCCTGTCCATATCCGCCCTGGCCATGATCGCGGGTTTCATCATTCTGGGATTTGTCACGGAAAAGCTGGCCCAAAAAGGCATCCCGGTCCTGTACTCCGCGGTATCCGGGATGACGTTCTTCATCGCCGTACTGGCACTGATGACCTTTGGTGCGCCTTTGTCTCCTCAGGTGCTGATGGGGTTGTTCGGATTTTTCGGCACCGCCGGGATCCTGTCCTACACCGCCCTGACTTTGGGCTTTCCCGCCCGGCTGTCCGGCCGGGTCACCACCGGTATCAATCTGCTGGTATTTCTGGGTGGATTTGCGCTGCAATGGGCCATGGGAGCCATGATCAACCTGTGGGATCCGCCCCTGCCCGGCCAGTATGACCCGGCCGGATACCAGGCTGCCTTTCTCATGGTCCTGGGCCTCCAGGTTCTGGGCCTGGCCTGGTTTTTCATATCCCATCGGCTCATGACCGACGGCATGGATGTAGAGTCCATGTGATCCCGTCGGATCCTCCCTCCGGCTGTCATATCATCCTTTTACTCTTTTCATTTCCGGATCATATAACGATGTCAGGGAAACCGCTGCCGGACAGGTTTTTCCGGCAATATCGATCTCCCATCTGCCGTTTTTCACATAGGCCCCATCCACGGGCGCATCCGCCTCGATCATGAACAGCCCCACAGCCCCGCCCAGGGAGTATCCATAGGAACCGGACCTTACATACCCGGCCGGTTTCCCGTTCCGGAAGATGATCTCGCCATGGTGCAGCAAGGGCTCCGGATCCTTGACCAGGACCTGGGCCAGCCGCCGCTGCAAGGGGCCGGCCGCTTTTTTGGCAATACACGCCTCTTTTCCGATAAAATCGCCCGGTTTGTCCAGCCGGACCGTGAAGCCGATGCCTGCTTCGTATGGATCATCGGTGTTGTCCATATCATGGCCGTAATCCCGGTATCCTTTTTCCAGGCGCAGGCTGCCCAGGGCCTTCAACCCGGCATGGGTCAGGTCAAACGCCTTCCCTGCTTCCGCCAGGGTGTCATACACATGCACGGCCTGTTCCGCAGGGATATACAGTTCATATCCCAGTTCGCCCACATAGGTGATGCGCACACACAGGACCCGGCCGTATCCGATGGCAATCTTTTGTGCATGCCGGAAGGGAAAGGCCGTATTGGACAGGTCGGTGTCGGTCACCGACTGCAGCAGGTCCCGTGACTTTGGTCCCTGGACATTCACCTGGGCATAGGCAGATGTCATGTCCGTGACAAATGCGTGGGAGGTGTCCGGGATATGTCTCTGGATCCAGGCCAGTGCATGGCGGTGGATGGTATCGGTCACCACCACGAAAAACCGGTCTGAGGAAAGCTTGGTGACGGTGAGATCCGCCATCAACTGGCCATCTTTGTTCAAACAG
>JAABUD010000189.1 GCA_011389555.1 Desulfotignum sp.
ATTGGCGCAGATATAGTCGAGCACCTTGCCGCTGTCCTTTCCCTGGACCAGGAACTTTGGCATGAATGACATATCCATGAGTACCACATTTTCCCGGGCCGCCTTGTGCTCCGCCTCCCAGAACTTGAACCAGGGCTCCCGGCCCCAGGCATGTTTTTCGATGACCGCCTGCTGCGGTGTCGGGGCAAACCAGTCCGCCCCTTCCCAGCCGCTGACATCCCGGAAATACGCGCCGTTTTCTTTCAGCCGGTCATA
>JAABUD010000190.1 GCA_011389555.1 Desulfotignum sp.
GGAAATGTTTTGGTATCTTTTGAACTGGTGATGGAAATGGATGACCTGTCAGAGCTGGTGGTCAAACGTTCCTGGAGTGCGGGTGTGACGGAGGATCCCAAACCTCGGGATTTGACCGAAAGGCTGGTGGTGGTCCGCGATGGGAAACGGGTGTCGGTTCAAAACCGGGAAATCTGGCAGGATTTTATACGTTCCATGATCCCGCCGGGCATTACCCAGTTTTTTTTCTTTGATGGTGAGAAAATACAGGCCATTGCAGCCGACGATCACTCTGAGGTGCGGCTGAAGTCCTCCCTGGAGGCGGCCTTGGGTATCCAATACATCAACCGCCTGGCTACTGACATCCTTTATATCAAAAATGAAGAGCGAAAAGGGTTTGTGGAAATTTCAGATGAAGACCTGGATTTCAAGCAGAGCGAGTTAAAGAAAGAACGTAGTAAGCTGACCCGCCGTCAGAAAGAGCGGGAGCAGGTGCAGCAGGAATTGTCTGAATTCAAGGATCAGCTGGAGCATGCCAGGCAGCGCTTTTCAGCGGCCTTTCATACCGAACCGGAAACACGTGAAACCCTGCAAGCCAATGAAAAAAAACGAATTCAGGCATCCAATCGCCTGGCACAGGTGGAAAGTGAAATCCGGACTTTGTGTGAAAAAATGTTGCCGTTTGCCATCACCGGCAGACTGTTTGGGCCGATGCGGAAACAGATCGAAGCAGAAAGGGAATCTGCCGGCAGTGAAGCCATCAAGGAAAACGCTGCCTTTTTGGCTAAAAAAATTGTACGTGTGGTGGAAGAGCCGGAACCGATTTATCGGGAGACATTGTCAAATGAAAAAATGACAGAGCTTGAACGGCGCATCTTTCGACTGCTCAGGGAGGGAGATTCCAAAGGAGAGGTACTGCGGATATTGAATCTATCCGACCGTGATGCGGCACGAGTACTCAACAAGATGGAATCTTTGGAAAACGGGGATGT
Organism: Desulfotignum sp.; assembly: GCA_011389555.1. Taxonomy (GTDB): domain Bacteria; phylum Desulfobacterota; class Desulfobacteria; order Desulfobacterales; family Desulfobacteraceae; genus Desulfotignum. Next base: position 972 of record JAABUD010000190.1, read on the forward strand.
GTTTCTGCTCAAACCATTGCTGGAGGAAAAAAGAGAACTGGCCTCTCAGGTCCGCAAGCTTGAAGGATTAAGCCAGACAGGCATGATGAGTGAATCCGAAACCCAGCTGTTCGAGCAGCTCAATGCAGAAATTGAAAGCTGCTCCACCCAGATAGGACGGAAATCGGAACAATTGCGGTTGCTGGAGGAGGAAGTGCTTGGGCTTGAACACCGGATCACCGCCATCGAGATGGAGATTGAAAGACTGTACGAAAGGCATCATGTCTCCAGGGAGCGGGCTGAATTTATCCAGGAATGTGATGCCATTGCCGGCGTACTCAATCAATTCGTAGTGCGGCTTCGGAAAAATAAGGTTCACCTGTTGCAAGAAAAAACCTTTGAAATGTACCACCTTCTGTCCAGCCGCAGCGGGTTGATCAAGGATATTATCATTGATGACAAGACTTATGAAATTCGTATTTCCGACCGAAATGGTCATGAGATCAAGAAATCCGGGCTTTCCGCCGGCGAAAAGGAAGTGTTCGCTGTTTCTTTGTTGTGGGGCCTAGCTCAGACCAGTCAGCTGAAACTGCCCATTGTGATCGATACCCCTTTGTCCCGGCTGGACAGCACCCACAGGGATAACATCGTCAACAATTATTTTCCCAATGCCGGAGAACAGGTGATCATACTGTCCACGGACACCGAAATCGACAAGAACTATTACCGAACGCTCAAAATTTTTCTCAATGGTGCCGGAAGACTGGTATTTGATCAGCAGCGGGAGTTGACGACATTTCAGGAAGGATATTTCTGGGAGAATTAAACCATGGCCGATCGACTGTACACATCCAATGAAGCGGACGAAGTTCTCAGCGCCCTGAGATTTGAAACCAAACTGGAAAAGGCAACCCTGGCACGCATGGCTTTTGCCATCTCCCTGACAAAGGAAGGGCCAGATGTGGTACCGAGCACCAGTTTTTCCGGCGCTGAGATGAAACGCCCCACGTTTGTGGGTGAAGACGAAATTTTTATGCGGGCGCTGATCTCTCACGTTTACAACAAAAGTGACATGGATGAAGACAGGTTTTTTTCCAATCGTTCCATTGTCAAAAATCATATTGACAGCGGTGCTGAATTGATGGGGAGGTTGTATCAGGAATGCGGCCGTGATGCGGACAGCCTTTTGATGCGCTTGGTTGAAGAAGTTGAATTTGGGGGGCGGCGGGAAACAGCCGGGCATGGTCTGGATATTTTTATCGGCCGGACACTTTTGCAGCAGCAGGAAATGATCATGGAGATCAACAATACCGCCAAACATGCCAACTCCCACCTGGCCATCATGGGCAAACCCGGTACTGGAAAAACACAGTTTGTTTTAAAGATTTTGACCGATATTCGCCAACAATCTAATTATCAGACCAATTTCATTTATTTCGATTACAAAGGGGATGTGGTGGACAATGAACGATTCCTGGAGGCTGCCAAGGTCCATCCCTTTCGGCTGCTCCAGGGTGGAGAGAGCCTGCCCATCAATCCTTTTGTTCTGCCTGGCTACGATGAACAGACAGTAAATGTGTCAGCCCGTGAAAAGGCGGAAAGCTTTGCTTCCATTAACAGCAAACTGGGAGTGGTACAAAGAGGCGCATTGACCGAGGCGATCCGGGCAGCTTATGCACAACGAGCCGA
>JAABUD010000202.1 GCA_011389555.1 Desulfotignum sp.
CTCTTTAGCGCCGATGGTACTGCACGGGAGACTGTGTGGGAGAGTAGGACACTGCCGGATTATTCTTCAAAAAGCCCTGATCGTTGATTTTTTCAACGGTCAGGGCTTTTTGTTTTTCAGTATCCATGTACAAGTTGAAATGGAAAGGGTGGATTTTTTGCCTTTACGAAAATGGGGATTTTGTGGTACTACCCGAAAAAAATAATGGAGATAAGCATGTCAACACATCATACCCGCGTCTCACACCATTTGATTACCCGGGAACTGGCCGCAGTGGCCATGGGGGGAAAACCGGCGGATCTGATCATGAAAAACGGCCGCCTTGTGGATGTCTGCACAGCCAGAATCCGGGATCATATGGACATTGCGGTCTACCAGGGCCATATCGCCCTGGTGGGGGATGCCGCTCATGTTCAGGTGGGTCCGCATACGAGTGTGGTGGATGTTTCCGGTAAATACCTGTGTCCCGGGTTGATCGACTCTCATATGCATGTAGAAAGTTCCATGGTGGATCTGCCGTCATTTGCCACCGGCGTGCTGACCTGTGGAACCACCACCATCTGTCCGGATATTCATGAATTGACCAATGTGCTGGGTATGAGAGCGGTGGACCTGTTTTATGAAAGTGCCAAAGGGTTGCCGCTGAAGGTGCTGATTGCCATGCCCGTGTGTGTACCCTCCCTGCCGGGTATGGAGGATGCCGGTGCCCATGTGACCCCGTCACGGGTACAGGAAACCTATGAAAGCGGCAGGGTTTTTCTTCAGGGGGAACAGATGAATTTCCCCGGGGTGATTTTCGGGGATGACACGGTGCATCAGATCATTTCAGCCGGCATCCGGGCCAACAAGGTATTGACCGGCCATTTTTCATCCCGGGATACCAATGCCGGGTTGAATGCCTATATCGCTTCGGGTATGACAGCGGATCATGAAACAACGACCGCACAAGGCGCCACAGCCAGGGCCATGCGCGGTATGTATGTCCAGCAGCGGTATGGCAGTGCCTGGCTGGATCTGCCGCAGCTGGTGGAAGCCATCACCCACGATCCGGGCGGCGACACCCGGTTTTATACCCTGGTGACCGATGATGTCACGGCGGCCACCATTGTCAGGGAGGGGCATCTGGTCCGGGTATTGAGAAAAGCGATTCAGCTGGGTATCAACCCGGTCACGGCGTTGCAGATGGTGACCATCAATCCTGCACAGATGCTGGAAGTGTCCCGATGGATCGGGTCATTGACCCCGGGGAGGGCCGCGGATATCCTGGTGGTGGACAATCTGGCGCAATTCAGGATATCCCAGGTGTTTTGTGATGGCGTGCGGGTGGCAGAAGACAATCAGTTGTGCCGGCCCGTTTTCGGGTATGCGTATCCGGACTGGGCATTGAAAACCATGTTTCTGGACCGGCTGGAACCCATGGATTTTCATATCCCTGCCCCACATGAGAATCCGGTTCAGGTCCGTGTCATTCATCTGGTGCCCGACCGGGTGCATACGGTGTCAAAAATTGAGACAATTGAATCGAAAGACCGGTGTTTGCATGCAGACCCACAAAAGGACCTGGCCAAAGCCGGGGTGTTTTTCCGGCATTCTTTCAATGGGTCGGCTGACAAATCCCGGGGGCTGGGATTCGTGTCCGGAACCCGATTTGTTCCGGGATCTGCCTATGCATCAACGGTTTCCCATGATTCCCATAATTTGCTGGTAGTGGGGATGGATGATGCTGCCATGACGCTGGCTGCCAACACATTGATCGAATCAGGGGGCGGCCTGGCTGTGGTGATGGAAAACCGGGTACTGGCGCATCTGCCATTGCCTCTGGGCGGAATTATGGGGCTTTCATCCATGGAAACCGCAGCCGATGGGGTTCAGGCGATTGAGAATGCACTGGCACAAATCGGGTGTCCCCATAAATCCTTTGAAATGACGTTGAGCCTGCTGGGTCTGGTGGTATTGGGAGAGCTGCGCCTTTCCAATCGGGGACTGGTGGAACTTCTGGAAGGACAGGCACCCCGGTACGTCGATCTGATTCTTGAGCCATGACAGCAAAAGGCCCTTTACCCGATAAGGAGGCGTGAATGCAAGAAAATCCTCACCATCTGGTCATGGGAGAGTTGACCGATTATCTGACGGGTGAAACCCTGGCAGATACCCATGATGAACGGTTTCGACAAAAGATTGCCCGGCATCTGGTTCAAGTCTGCGGGTATGAAAAAAAACAGATTGAATCCCGTAAACCGATCACTGTCAAAGCAGGCAGAAAAACGGCGCTGCTGAAAATGGATTTTCTGGTCCGAACGGGTGAGAAAACCGGTATGATGATCCGATATGCCCCCGGATCTCTGGTGACCCGGCGGTTGCCCAATCTGGCCTTGTCCCGGCTTGTTTATCCGTATCAGATTCCCGTGGTCGTGACCTGTAACGGAGAAGATGCCGAAGTGATCGACGGCGTTACGGGCAAGGTGACCGGGCAGGGATTGGATGACATTCCGGACCGACAGACATTGATGGCACTGAGTATTGCCGCATCCTTTCCTCCGGTGTCTCAAACACTTCATGACAAGGCGTCCCGGATTGCCTATGCCTGTGAAGTGGATGGGGCCTGTCCCTGTGACACGGATGTCTGTACTCTGGAAGCGGATTCGTTGTCCGGTCCGGCATAGATTCCGCCCGGGGTGGCGCTGTCAAGCCAATGATCCATGGAACCGGATTCAGTCGGGTTGAAGAATTTTCGACAGATAATACCCTGTATAAGATGTCCGGTGTTTTGCCACCTTTTCGGGCGTGCCCTGAACAATGATTCGCCCGCCTTTGTCTCCCCCTTCCGGCCCGATATCGATGATATGATCGGCATACTTAATGACGTCCAAATTATGTTCGATCACCACCACGGTGTTGCCGGCGGCCACCAGGCGGTCCAGAACCGACAGCAGCCGGTTGATATCGTCGGCATGCAGTCCGGTGGTGGGCTCATCCAGAATATAAATGGTTTTTCCCGTACTTTTTTTGGACAGTTCCCTGGCCAGTTTGATGCGCTGGGCTTCTCCCCCGGACAGAGTGATGGCAGACTGACCCAGAGTGATATAGCCCAGCCCCACCTCCACCAGGGTGGCCAGCTTGGTCTGGATGGCCGATAGGTTGTCAAAAAAACGGACTGCCTGGTGAATGGTCATGTCCAGAACATCGGCAATATTTTTGGCCTTGTAACGGATATCCAGGGTCTCCCGGTTGAACTGCCGTCCCTTGCACACATCACAGCACACATGAACATCAGGCAGAAACTGCATTTCAATCTTGATGACACCGTCTCCGGCGCAGGCCTCACACCGTCCGCCCCGGATATTGAAACTGAACCGTCCGGGTTTATAGCCTCTGGCACGGGCCTCCGGTGTTCTGGCAAACAATTCGCGGATGGCGGGAAGCACCCCGGTATAGGTGCCGGGATTGGACCGGGGGGTTTTACCGATGGCGGACTGGTCGATATGAATCACTTTGTCCAGATGCGCCAGACCGGTAATCCGGTCATGGGCCCCTACCGGTTTCCGGGTGTATGTGATTTGGTTGCACAGGGCCGGATATAATGTGGACAGTACCAGCGTGGATTTGCCGGATCCGGACACGCCGGTCACACAGATAAAGCAGCCCAAAGGAAACGACACGGTCATCTGTTTGAGATTGTGGGCTCCTGCATTGACGAGGGTGATGGTGCGGCCGTTGCCTTTTCGCCGAACATCGGGGACAGGAATCTGTCTGATTCCCCCGATGTACTGGCCGGTCAGTGAATCCGGGCAGTTTGTCAGTTTTTCAGGCGGGCCGGAAAACATGACCTGTCCCCCATTGACCCCGGCAGCCGGCCCCATATCGATGATATAATCGGAAGACAAAATGGTATCTGTATCATGTTCCACCACCACCACGGTATTGTCCAGATGTTTCAAATCCATGAGTGTTTTGATCAGCCGTGCGTTGTCCCGCCGGTGAAGGCCGATGCTGGGTTCATCCAGCACATAGAGAATGCCGGTCAGTCGGGACCCGATCTGGGTGGCCAGACGGATCCGCTGGCTTTCACCACCGGACAGCGTATCCGCGGACCGGGAAAGGGACAGGTAATCCAGCCCCACATTGTCCAGAAAAACAAGGCGCTGGGTCAGTTCCCTGATAATCCCGGCACTGATCTGTTTTTCTTTATGTGTCAGTGTCAAAGAAGCAATGGTTGCCAGGGCCTGTGTGATGGGAAGCCCGGTGATCTCCCAGATGGTATGACCGCCCACCCGAACATGGGCGGATGCCGGATTCAGCCGGGTACCGTGGCACCGGGAACAGACCCTGGCATTCATATAACGTTGTAATTCTTCTTTTATGGATTTGGCATCGGTTTCTTTATACCGGCGTTTTAAATAGGGAATCACCCCTTCGAATTGTTTTTTACTGCGGATTGTTTTGCCGGCCTGCTCCGTGTAAAACTCGATGAGTTCTTCCTTGGATCCGTGCAGCAACACATGTTGGAACCGGTCTGACAGGTTTTTGAACGGGGTGTAGATATCCTGGTCAAAATGGGTGGTCAAGGCATCCATAAATTCCATGAACTGCACTGAATCCCTGTTCTGCCAGGGAAGAATCGCCCCCTGGCGCAAAGACAGTCCCGGATCCGGCACAATCAGATCCGGGTCAAATTCCGTGATGGTTCCCAAGCCGTCACAAACAGGACAGGCCCCCTGGGGTGAGTTGAAAGAAAAACTGGCCGGAGTGAAGGGCGGGTAACTGATATGGCAGTGTAAACACGAAGCCGTCTCACTGAACAGCAAATCCTGATTTTTGTCCGGATCCAGTACAATGACCGAACCCTTGGACAGACTCAATGCCAGTTCCAGAGAATCACTCAATCGTTTTTCAATGCCGGGCTTGATGATCAGACGATCCACCACCACGTCCAGGGTGTGTTTTTTTTGTTTTTCCAGAATCGGATGCGCCTGGGTCTGACAGATTTTCCCATCCACCCTCATTCTGGCAAACCCGTCTTTTTTCATCCGGGCGAACACGGCGTCATGCCGGCCCTTCTGGTTTCGGATCAATGGCGCCAGAAGCAGTATCCGGGTGTCGGCTGGCAGGGTCAGGATCCGGTCACAGATCTGGTCCACTGTCATGGGCTCGATGGGGTGGCCGCATTCATGGCAATGGGGCGTTCCCACCCTGGCAAACAAAAGCCGCAGGTAATCATAGATTTCCGTGATGGTGCCCACCGTGGACCGGGGATTGTGGCCGGCGGTTTTCTGTTCAATGGCAATGGCCGGGGACAGGCCGTCAATGCTGTCCACATCCGGTTTGGTCATTTGCCCTAAAAACTGTCTGGCATAGGTGGACAACGACTCCACATACCGCCGCTGGCCTTCGGCATACAGGATGTCAAAGGCCAGGGTGGATTTGCCGGATCCGGACAAACCCGTGATCACGGTCAACTGGTTTTTGGGAATCCGTACATCGATGTTTTTCAGGTTGTGTTCCCGGGCCCCCTGGATGAGGATATCATTCATGGGCCATCGGTTCCCGGCCGGTTCGATTCCTTGCCTGGAAAACCGCCATTTTGACGGCCGCCACCAGGCTGGCGGGATCGGCACATCCTTTCCAGGCTATGTCATAGGCGGTCCCGTGGTCCACGGATGTCCGGACAATGGGCAGTCCCAGCGTGACATTCACGCCATCCTTGAAATGGATCAGCTTGAAAGGAATCAACCCCTGGTCATGGTACATGCACACCACAGCATCACAACCGGTCTTTATGGCATGATTGAACACCGTATCCGGGGGCAGCGGTCCCTGGATATCCAGGCCCTGCTTTTGTGCGGCCTTTACAGCCGGGGCAATGATCTGTTGTTCTTCATTCCCGAAAAGCCCGTCTTCTCCGGCATGGGGATTCAGTCCGGCCACTGCCAGCCGGGGCGATTTGATGTTGAACCGGGTTTTCAGATCCGTGCAGGTCAGATGGATGATCTCCAGAATTTTTTCCCGGGTCAGGGTTTCCGGGACTCTGGCCAAAGGAATATGGATGGTCACCAGTACCACTTTCAAGGTCTGCCCGGCCAGCATCATGGCAAATTTTCGGGTCCCGGTCCGATGGGCGATCAATTCAGTGTGTCCGTGGAAGCGTGAGCCTGCCATCTTGAGTCCGGTTTTGGTGATGGGTCCGGTGACCAGGGCATCGATCTGCCGTGACAGGGCCAGATCGATCCCGGTATAAATATAATCGGCCATGGCCCGCCCGATGGATGACGTCATGGACATCCGGCTGGACATATCCAGTTTCAGAGAAGATGCCGCCAGCAGATTCAGATATCCGGGATCTTTTTCACCCTGTTTCGGGTGGTCGATCCGATGGATGCGCAGCGGGATGGAAAACCGGGAAAGCGCGGCCTGCAAGGTATCCGGATCCCCTATCACAACCGGGAGGCACTCGTGGTGAAGGGCAAATCCATATAAGGCTTTCACCAGTATTTCCGGACCGATACCCAAAGGGTCCCCCATGGTGATTCCAATGACGGGGTTGTCGAAAAGTTCTGTTTTCTGTACAAAAGGTAAAGGCATGATGTCTTGAACAAATCAGGTTAACGATTGAATGGAATATATACTACCCGCAGAAGCGATTGTAAATAAGCAGGGCCATTTGTTCAAAATACAATCAAAGTTGTGAAACCTTTGATATATCCGCATTGCCGGGAAAAATGAATTTTGTTTAAATTGATGAGTAAATCAAAGAAAATTGAAGGAAATCAAAGAAAATTATTTTACTCAATTTTTGAAAATCATGGCGATCCACCAATTTACCTGAAAAAATAAAGGGTTAAGAAAGTGGCTGTAATGGTTGAAAAAAATTGTGTTTCACGAAAAATACACTTAAATTTCAGATAGTTGAATATATGTGCCAAAGTGAATCCTAACATGATGCCAACATGAATGATCCGGTTTGACCCGAAACAGATAATCGAATAAACAAACACATGCTTTTTTTTAAGCCCTGATATTTTCAGTGAGCGTCTTGCATTTCAGTAACATCTTTACCATTGGATTGGTAATGTCACATTTGTTGAACGTTGAACGTTGAACACAAACACGAAAGGTTTGATTGTAAACACTATGGATAAATTCTGGACACAGGTCAAATCTCAAATCAAGAAAGAAATACCGGATCACAGTTTCAGGATGTGGGTAGACCCGCTTGAAGTCCTGGCCTTTCAAAATGGGCGGTTGTGTCTGTCAACGCCCAATGCGTTTTTTATCAAGCGGTTGAAGGACAATTATCTGGAGTTGTTTGAACAGGAATTTCTCAAACTGGGACAACCGGTCCAGATCGAGTTCAAAACAAGACCCTCCAGAAAATCTCCCGCCCCCCCCTCCAAAAACAACGCCGTAGATGAGGAATCAAAAAGAACGGGTTCGGTTCAAGCCTGCCTGCCCGGATTCGATCCGCGGTTCAACGGCGGCCGGCTGCTTAAAAAAGGGTATACGTTTGATGATTTCGTGGTCGGAGACAATTCCAGTTTTGCCTATTCCGCGTCTTTGTCTTTGGCCCAGGGGAACATGAACGGGGCGGGCATGCTGTATCTTCTGGGTAAAACCGGTCTGGGTAAAAGCCATTTGTCCCAGGCCGTGGGACACCATGTCATCTCTCATAAGACAGCGTTGCGCGTATATTATGTGACAGCGGAAGATTTTACCAATGAAATGATTTATGCCCTCAGGGGTAACACCATCGAATCATTCAAGGAAAAATATCGAAAAAAATGTGAGGTGCTGATTTTAGAAGACATCCATTTTCTGGCCGGGAAGAAAGCCATTCAAAAGGAATTGGCCGTGACCCTGGATTACCTGCTGGATGCCAGCCGGAAAATTATTTTTTCCGGCTGTGACCTGCCCGATGATATTCCCAAACTGGATGATCAGCTCAAATCCCGGCTGACCATGGGCCTGGTGACAGAGATAAAAGCACCGGATTTTAAAACCCGGGTGAAAATTTTACGAAAAAAATCCAAAACCCTCAATTGTCTGATTCCGGGCCCGGTCACGGAATATATTGCCCAGGAATTATGTGATGATGTCCGACAGCTGGAAAGCGGTCTGTTCGGCGTGGCAGCCAAAGGACAGCTGCTGGGCCGTCATATCGATATCGAGCTGGCAAAAAGCGTGCTGGCCAATATTCGCAAGCATCAGAAGCGCATCACCATCGACGGGATCAAGAAGCTGGTGTGTCAGGAGTATGACATCACGGAGCAGGACCTGATTTCAAAATCCCGGAAAAAACATATTGTCAAACCCCGGCAGGTGGCCATCTTTCTGTCCAGGAAATATACGGATCAACCCATCAAAAAAATCGGATCCAGTTTCAAGCGGTACCATGCGACAGCGATCTATTCGGTGAATGCCGTGGAAAAAGAACTGCGGCACAAAGGGGTGCTGTATGAACAGATCCAGTATCTGTCCCAAAAAATTGAATCAGGTAAATTTTAAATGAGGCTGGAGGATGCGGTCTATCGACAGCTGAAAAAACGGGTGGGAGAGGCGCATATCACCCGAAATCCGGAAGACCGGGTCTGTTATTCCTATGATGCGGCTCCGGGGCCCCCCTTTATCCCGGATGCGGTCGTATTTCCGGAATCGGAAGCGCAAGTGGCGGATATCATGCGTCTGTCATGGGAAAAACGGATTCCCGTCATTCCCCGGGGCAGCGGTTCCGGCATGACCGGGGGGGCCGTGCCGGTCCAGGGCGGACTGGTCATGGCCCTGACCCGTATGAACCGGATACTGGAAATTGACACGGATAATTTTATTGCCACGGTGGAGCCGGGGGTGATCGTGGCGGATCTGCATGCAGCCGTGGAAAGCCAGGGGCTGTTTTATCCGCCGGATCCGGCCAGCTCCGCGGTCTGTACCATCGGCGGGAATGTGGGGGAATGTGCCGGCGGTCCCCGGGCCGTGAAATACGGCGTGACCCGGGACTATGTGTTGGGGCTTCAGGCGGTATTGCCCTGCGGGGATATTATCCGCACCGGGGTGCGCACGGCCAAGGGCGTGGCCGGGTATGACTTGACCCGATTGATCGTGGGATCGGAAGGCACGTTGGCCGTGGTGACCCGGATAACACTGAAATTGCTGCCCAAACCGGGCTATGTAACCACCCTGGCCGTTTGTTTCGATGATATGGAAAAAGCGGCCCGGGCGGTTTCCGGAATCATGAGACGTGCCGTGATTCCCCGGTGTGTGGAATATCTGGATGAAGCCTCCCTTGGGCTGGTCAGACATCAGCTGCGTTTCAATCTGCCGGACCCTGCCCGGGCATTGCTGATTCTGGAACTGGACGGGGATGAAACCCTGGTGACAACGCAGACCGCACAGATCCAGTCGTTCTGTTTGCAGTCCGGTGCACTGGATATTCTCATGGCCTCGGACCCGGTTCAGGCAGCGGCAATATGGGAAGCCAGAAAAGCGCTGTCTCCCGCGCTCTATAAAATTGCCAGCCAGAAGCTGAACGAGGATATTGTGGTGCCCATATCAAAAATTCCCGACATGGTGTCACGCATCCAGACCCTTCAACAGGAATCCGGCCTGACCATTGTCAGCTTCGGCCATGCCGGAGACGGCAATATCCATTGCAATATCATGTATGACAAAACCGATGCCAGTCAGAAGAAACAGGCCCATGAAGCGGTGGACAAACTGTTTGCCGCAACCCTGGCCCTGGGGGGAACCATCACGGGTGAACACGGGGTGGGGCTGAGCAAAAAAGAGTATCTGTCCTGGGAAATCGGTGAAAAGGAACAATCCATCATGAAGCAGATCAAGGCGGTATTCGATCCACGGCAGATGTTGAATCCGGGTAAAATTTTTTCCTGATTTGTTCGAAATCAGATTTCAGAAGTCAGAAATCAGTTCAATGGGGCTTGGGTGCATATTGATTGTGGATCAGCATTTTTTCAAACAAACCGATTTTGGGATGGATGCTTCGCATCAGGCAGCATTGGATCGATACGGCGCAATGGGTCTGACACATTTGGTTGGTTTTACTGAATTCTCCAAAGCACTCGGGCGTATCCACTGAATCGGCTTTTTCATGATCAAAATCGGTCATTTTGTCGGGTACCATCCTGTATCTTTATCTCGTCTGATTATTGAAACGCCGTATATGTAAAGCAAAAAAAATCATTGGTCAACCTTTAAATTGGATGCAGGCAGGGTGACCATGGATTCCAGTTTTTCCACCAGAACGGTCAGACTCTGCTTCTGGTGTGCGCAGATACAGACCCCTTGATTCAAAAGCCAGGGGGTGTCAAAGGATGCCAGGTCCACCCGATCTATTTTATTGAACACATACAAAGCCGGAATCCTGTCCAGATCCAGCTGTGTCAGAATTTTTTCCACGGATTCTTTCTGCTGCATATACCGGGGATTGCTGATATCGATTACATGAAGAATGATGTCGGCTTCCGCCAGCTCTTCCAGGGTGGCATGGAACGCCTCCATCAATTCTTTGGGCAGATGCTGAATGAATCCCACAGTGTCCGTGATGATCACTTCCGTGTCCGCCGGGAACCGCAACCGCCGGGAAGATGGATCCAGGGTGGCGAACAGCCGGTCGGCCGCAATGATTTCGCTCTGGGTCAGGGTGTTGAGCAGCGTGGATTTTCCCGCATTGGTGTATCCCACAATGGAAATGACGGGAATATTTTTCTGACGGCGCCTGGCTTTCTGCTGGTGCCGCTGTTTCCGGATCTTTGCAATCTCTTTTTTCAGTCGTGTGATGCGGTCCCTGACCCGGCGGCGGTTAATTTCCAGTTTGGTTTCACCGGGGCCTCGGCCCCCGATGCCTCCGGTCAATCGCGACATGGCCGTGTTCTTGGTGATGAGCCGGGGCAGCAGGTATTCCAGCTGCGCCAGTTCCACCTGAAGTTTGCCTTCCCTGGACTTGGCCTGACTGGCAAAGATATCCAGAATCAACTGGGTCCGGTCGATGACCTTCATTTCCACAAAGTCGGTGATGGACCGGATCTGAGACGGAGAAAGCTCTCTGTCGAAGACCAGCATGGTGGCATGATTCTGAATGGCCCGGATCACCAGAGAGGACAGTTTTCCTTTTCCCAGTACAAATTTGGGATCGATGCGCTTTCTGCGCTGAATGGCACTACCCGTGACCGTGATCCGGCTGGTTTTGCACAATTCCTTGAGCTCTTCCATGGATGCGTAAGCGGCATCGGCATCCTGAGAGATGGCATTGATAAGAAACGCGTTTTCCAGACCAAACCCCGGTTTATGCAGCGCGTTTTTTCTGGAAAGTTCCGCTTCCAGGGCCAGGATCTGAGACAGGCAGTCATTGTCCAGATCCGACAGGGTGGCAGCCGGCAGGACCTGATAGGGCTCCCTGGTTTCATCCGGGAGCACGTGACCGGAATAAACCGGACCGGGCCGGCCGTCCGCGGTCAGACACACGGCCGTGATATAGTCCAGCCGGAGCAGTGCCAGGTCAGTCAAATCATCCCGGGTCAGGGGTTCGTCCTTTAAATGGGTATGCACGCACCGCAACCCTTTGAGCCGGCCGGGAATGGCCATGTGATCCGGGGTGACCGGAATGACGATGCGATGGGGTTCACCGGCAATGACACCGACGATTTTTCCGTTCCGGTCCACCAGCAACCCGATCTGGCGACGGATTTCATGGCTGATCTGCACCAGTTCCTCGGCAATGTCCGGGTTGATGATATATTCAGGGGAAGATTTCAGCGTATATAAATTTTCAATGCGCTTGAGCTGGGTATTGCGAAGGCCGGCCAGGTTGCCATAGACATGTTTGTTCATTGAAAATCCTGAAAGCTCTCCGGTGCCAGTTCTTCGAACCGGGTATATTGTTCATGAAAATGCATCAAAGCGGTACCGATGGCACCATTCCGGTTTTTGGACACAATGATTTCCGCGGTCCCTTTTTTGGGATTGTCCGGTTCCTTGTTGTACACTTCATCCCGGTAGATGAACGCGACAATATCCGCATCCTGTTCCAGTGCCCCGGATTCCCTGAGATCCGACATCATGGGCCGTTTGTCACTGCGTTGTTCCAGCATCCGGTTGAGCTGGGACAATGCCATGACCGGAATGTTCAATTCCTTGGCCAGTGCCTTGAGGCCCCGGGAGATTTCAGCAATCTCCAGATCCCGGCGCTCGGAATGGATCGGAGATTTCATCAATTGAAGGTAGTCGATGATGACCATCCCCAGTTCTCCGTGTTTCTGAAACAGTTTTCTGGCTTTGGCCCGAACATCCATCACCGAGATATTGGGGGTGTCGTCGATGAAAATCGGCATTTCATTGAGCATGCTGGCGGCATCCGTGACATTCTGCCAGTCTTCCTGGCTGATGAATCCGGTGCGCAGCCGGTTGGAATCGATGCGGGCTTCCGAGGTCAACAACCGCATGGACAGCTGTTCATTGGACATTTCAAGGGAAAAGACCGCCACGGGTTTCTGTTCTTCCATGGCCACGTTTCGGGCGATGTTCAGGGCAAACGCGGTCTTACCCATGCTGGGACGGGCCGCCAGAATGATGAGATCCGATTTCTGAAGCCCGGAAGTGATTTTGTTCAGCCGCATATATCCGGTGGAAAGCCCGGACAATCCCCCATCTTTGCCCTGCTGGTCCTCCAGCTGATCGATGTTTAAATTGATCAGTTCGCCCAGGGGTCTGAATGCGCCCCCGGATTTTTTTTCCGAAATCTGGAATATGGTGGATTCGGCAAAATCAATGGTCTCGGGCACATCCCCTTTGTCTTCCAGGCACCGCTGGATGATTTTTGACGCGGCATCGATCATCATGCGCAACGATGCCTTTCCCTGGATGATTCGGGCGTAATGCACCGCATTGACCGCCACGGGGGCGGCATCGGATATGGTCGCCAGATAGGCGGCCCCGCCGATATTTTCCAGTTCATCCTTTTTTTTCAGGGCATGGGCAACCGTGACCAGGTCTGCCGGTTCTTCCCGGGATGTCAGATCCAGGATGACCCGAAAAATTTTTTTATGCGCCCCCTTGTAAAAATCATCCGGCGTAAGAATGTCCGTGATATCGAACAGAACGTCATTATTGATGAAAATAGCGCTTAACAGGGAAGCTTCCGCATCCAGATCATGGGGCGGGGTCCGGTCCAGCAGGGGGTCTGATTTTCTGGATTGGGTCTGAGGCACAGGGGTTCCAGCCACTTGAATACCGGTACTGCCCGTTGGGTCATCCCATGGGGCAGTACCGGCAAGGGGGTTAGCTTTCTTTCTTTTCTTCGGCTTCAACGATCACGGTGATTTCTGGTTCCACATCTTTGTAAAGCCGGATGGGCACTTTGTATTCTCCGGTTTCCTTGATGGGTTCAGCCAGAAGAATGGCGCGCCGTTCCACCACGATATTCTGACTGTTCAGCGATTCCTTGATGTCGTGGGTGGTGATGGATCCGTAAAGATAAATCTCTTCGCGGACTTTGGCTTTGAGCTTGCAGATCACCCCCTTGATTTTTTCGGCCATCTCTTCGGCCAGTTTTTTCTCTTTGGCAATCTGTAATTCCAGTTTGGCCCGGGCCTGTTCCATGACCCGTCGGTTCTGCGGTGTGGCCAGCATGGCTTTTCCCCGGGGAAGCAGGAAATTGCGGCCGTATCCCGGCGCAACTTCGCACTCCGTGCCTGCAATCCCCAGAGTATCGATGGTTTCTTTCAATATGACTTTCATGTAAAACCTCCAAAAAGGGTCAGCCCGTTTTTCGTGGGCTGAAGGGTTTTTTTATCATTTTTTCTGTGTTTCCAGCTTTCTGAAATTGATCCAGTTGTCAAAGAAGCCCAGACCGATGACCAGAATGAGAAAATAGATCTGCACGGCAATCAGGCCGTAACAGAAAACCTTCAGAAAGGTCGGGGATTCTTTTTTCTGGAAATAAAATGATATAACAGCAATTCCTTGAAAAAAATAAATCAGCAGTAAAACAATCAGACAGTTGATGCCCACATATTTGACAGGTCCCACGGGCAGTGCCAGAAGCACTCCGAAACCGATCACGGCCCAGACAAGTGAATCCGGTGCTTTGAAACGGTTCAGGCTCTCCATGTTTTTCAACCGGATGCCGATCCGGGCCAGCAGCCTTTTGATGATCAGGATATTGAGCCAGACCGTGGTCATATAGGACACAATGAACATTCCGGGCATGACAAGCATAAAAGCGGCATTCAACGCATCGATCTGCGTTTGTTCAATTCCCATGTCCGTGTACATCGCCGAGGTCAGATCCAGGTACTGGGAGATATAACTGCGGGTCATTTCCCCGATCCCCCGGGCCTGAAAAAAGGCATATACCCCGAATGCGGCCAGTGACACGGCAAGAACACCGAAAACGGAGAACATCATGGTTTTTTCGATGCGGCACTGTCGTTCGATGCATTCGCCCAGAAACAACCCGGTCATGAGCAGTGCCCCGAAATACAGGGTATCGAATGCCACTCCCCGGCTCATCACCAGCAGCACCAGAAAACTGGCCAAAGCAATGATACTGCCGCTGTTTCTGCCCAGTTTCAGTCTAAAATACAGCACCGGCAGCGGCAACAGCAGCAGCGCAAACACCCCCAGCAATGGAAACGTGTAGCTGACGGCAAATATCAGGATACACAGGCAGGTTCCCAGAACGATGTCCTTGATGGCGGATGGATGCGGGATGATGGCGGGCACCTTGAATGACTCCGGTTGTCTGATTTATTGCGGGGGTCTGCCCACAAACGGAAGCAATGCGATCTGGCGGGCCTGTTTGATGGCCAGCGACAGTTTGCGCTGGTGCTTGGCACAGGTGCCTGTGATCCGTCTGGGTATGATTTTTCCCCGTTCCGTAATAAACTGCTTTAACGTTTTGGCATTTTTGTAATCGATCACCATGTCGTTGTCCACGCAGAACCGGCATATTTTGCGCCGCTGGTAGAATCTGTTTTTGGCACCACCTCTTTGGGCCTGGTTTTTATACATAATCAGTGTCCTTTCATCCTATATTGAATTCTGATCGTCGGTGACGGTTTCTTCGGAAACTTCAGAATCGGCCTTCGATTCCTGGGTTTGGCTGTCTGTTTCGGCATCCATGGCTTCTTCAGCTTCCCCGGCTGCGACCGGTTCATCCTGTACCGTTTCAGCATCCCCGGCTGTGGCCGTTTCAGCCTGTGCCGTTTCGGCATCCCGGGCTTCATTGGCCAGCGCTTCCGCAGTCTCATCCGTGGAAAGAAGGATGGTCATGTATTTCATGACATTGTCACTGAGTCCCAGATTTCTTTCAAGTTCCTTGACCAGGTCCCCGGTGCCGCCATAGGTCATACAGGCATAGTGGCCCCGCTGTTTTTTGTTGATTTCATAGGCCAGTTTTTTGCTGCCCCACTCGTCAACATACAAAAGAATCCCATTTTCTCTGGCAATGATATTTCTGATTTTATCAAACAGCTCGGTGCGTGATTGATCCTGAAGATCAGGGTCAGAAATAATGACGGTTTCGTACTTCCTCATTTCATCTCCTTGCGGATATAAAGCCCCGGCCCATGAAGTTCGGTTCGGAGCAAGGATTAAACAATACAACACCTGCCTTTCAGGTGTTTATTAAAACCATTCTGTATACCATTGGTGCAGGGCAGGGTCAAGCTGAAAATGGATGGGTGTCAAGATTTCAGTTGACAAAAGGGGAAGGGTTGTCTTACTCCTGATGATAATCAACCGGGAGGAGGGATATGGCACTTTACCGGCAAAAATGGTTCTGGTTTGCAACGGTTCTGGGAATCGTTCTTTTTTCCGGGCTGCTCTGGTTCCGGTTTTACACGCCCCCTTTGTCTGTGCACCCCGGCCGGGACCTGCCGCACGAAACAGTGCCGGCTGTTGTGCCCGGAGAAACCTGGAAAGCCATTTTCATCAAAGATGAAAAATCCGGGTATGCCGTGTCCCGGGTGAACCGGACCGGCACCGGATATACGGTGGAAGACACGGCAGCGGTCCGGTTCAATGCCATGGGGATGATTCAGAACATCGATATGGCGACCCGATCTGAACTCAACATCGATTTCAGCCTGGATGCGTTCGATTTTTCCATCCGGTCCGGGCTGTTTGATTTCAAGGCTTCCGGAGTGGTGGACGGGTCTGTTTTAACGGTTTCCACCACCGGGGCCGGCTTTGGTGAGCACCGGTATGACATCCGCAGCAAAACCCGGCCCTATACAGCGGCCGGGATCCTTCTGGATCTGTGGACAAACCGCCCGGCAACCGGGACCCGCCGATCCTATTCCCTGTTTGACCCGGTTGCCTTGCAATTTGTATCTGCAACCGTCCATGTCAGGGGCTTTGAAACCGTTCAGGTCTTTGGTGTCCCGGTTCAGGCCCGGGCAGTGGATCTGTCGGTCAACAACCTGACCCAGACGGTCTGGATCAATCCCGAAGGCCGGGTGGTGCTGGAAACCGGCATGCTGGGCATGCGGCTGGAAGCCGGTACCCGAGAACAGGCCATGGCAGGGATCACCCAGTCGCCGCGCCATGACCTGACCCGTCTGGCCGCGGTCATACCTGACAAATCCATTGAAAACCAGACCGCCTTGACCGGGCTGGTCATCGGTCTGTCCGGCATCGATCTGTCTGCCTATGATTTTGAGACCCACCGGCAGACCCTTGACGGCAGCCGGCTGACCATTACCCAAGAGCCGCTGGCACCGAATTTTGCTTCCCCGGCCCTGCCGGACCCGAAAGCACCTCAGACCCGGCCGGACCCGGCCCGGTTTCTGTCCCCCGGGCCGTTCATCCAGTCCGACCATCCCGAGATCATCCAGCTGGCCCGATCCATTGTCCGGGAAACATCTGATGATCTTAAGAAGATCAGAAACCTGGTTACCTGGGTGTTTGAACAGATTGACAAACAGCCGGCCCCGTCCATTCCGGATGCATTGTCCACCCTGGCAGTCAAAAAAGGGGACTGCAACGAACATGCCGTTCTCCTGGCGGCCCTGGGCCGGGCCGCCGGGATCCCCACCCGCATCGAAACCGGGCTGATCTACCTGGATGGCCGGTTCATGTACCATGCCTGGAATGCTTTTTTTATCGGGCACTGGGTCACGGGTGATGCCGTATTCAACCAGGTGCCGGCCGATGTCACCCATGTGGGGGTTATGACATCGGAAAACGGAACAGGAGCCGCCCTTGCCGGCATGATCGGCAACCTACAGATCACCATTCTGGAAGCCAGATAATCATGATATCCCTCCAAAACATTACCAAACAATATCAGGGGATCACGGCCATCAAGGACCTGACCCTCACCATTCCCGCAGGGTGCCTGTTCGGCTTCATCGGTCCCAACGGGGCCGGGAAAACCACCACCATCCGGATACTGGCCGGCATACTGCTGCCGGACGCAGGCCGTGTTGAAATAGCAGGCATCAACCTGAGCACCCACCCGGAAAAAGCCAAACAGAAAATCGGATTCATTCCGGACCGGCCCTATCTGTATGAAAAACTGACGGGCAATGAATTTTTACAATTCTGCGCCGATATCTACCGGGTGGGGCCTGAAAACTTTATTGCGGCCCGGGACCGGTATCTGTCGCTGTTTGCCATGCATGAGTATGCCGATCATTTGATCGAATCTTACTCCCACGGCATGAAGCAGCGCATGGTCATGGCATCGGCCCTGATTCATGACCCTGCGATCATCATTGTGGATGAACCCATGGTGGGCCTGGACCCGGCCGCCATCCGCCTGGTGAAAAAACTGTTCCGGGATCTGGCCAGTAAGGGAAAAACCGTGTTCATGTCCACCCATACCCTGGAAATCGCCGAAAGCATCTGTGACCGGGTGGCCATTATCCACAAAGGCAGGATCCTGGCCCAGGGAACCGTTGCCGAGCTCCAGGCCCGGGCCGGTGACTCCCATGACCGGCTGGAAGATCTGTTTTTGGATCTGACCGGGTCAGGAGAAGTCCCGTGAATGCGGTGATCCTGCTGTTGACCCCGGGACTGCGGGGCATGAAAAATCAGCTGTGTCACAAATCCGCATCCCGCATCCCCTGGAAGCTGTTCTTTCTGGCGTTGCTGGGCCTGTGTTTCTGGGCCGGCACGTTCTGGATCTCCTGGCGGGTCCTGATGTACTTTTCCGGTATCGATGAGATCGGAACACTGCTGTCGTATAAAATGCTGTCCATGATTATTACCGTGGCGTTTTCCTTGCTGTTCATCAGTGCCGTTATCACAGCCGTGTCACGGTTTTATCTGTCCAAGGACCTGATCTGTGTTCACGCCATGCCCGTGCCGGCCTGGCAGGTGCTGTTGTCCCGGTGGACGGCCGCTTATGTGGATGGCTCCTGGATGGTGCTGCTGTATCTCATCCCCGTGCTGCTGTCGTATGTGCTGGTTTTTGACAGCGGGTGTCTTACGTTGGTGTTGATGGGCATGGCCGTCATGTCCCTGTCGGTGACGGCGTCGGTTCTGGGAGGCATTTTTGTCATTATTCTGGTCCGGGTGATTCCGGCCGGCCGACTGAGAAGCGTTCTGGTGGTTTCCGGCGTTCTGGTGTTCTGCCTGCTGTATCTGGCTACCCGCATGATCCGGCCCGAACAGCTGGTGGACCCGGAAGCCTTCAACACCGTGCTGTTGTACATCGCTTCATTGGAAATCCCGGCATATCCCTGGTTTCCCGGCACCTGGTGCTTTGACAGCATCCAGAACCTGCTGGAAAAAAACACAGGCCCGGCCCTGATCGATATGGCCCTGTCCTGGAGTTTTTCTCTGGTGGCTTTGCTGGTCATGCTTCTGGCGGCCGACCTGTATTATAAAAAAGGGTTGTCAAAAAGCCTGGGCAAAAAGCAAAAAACAGTGAAAGGACCGGACAATGCCCGCCTGATGCAAAAAAAGCAGCCCTCTTTGACCCGGGCCCTGGCCTTCCGGGAGATTTGGTCCTTTATGCGGGACCAGACCCAGTGGAGCCAGATTTTTCTGGTCCTGGCCCTGATCATCATCTATATATACAATTTTACCCTGCTGCCTCTGGATCGATCCCCCATCAAAGCATTTTATCTTCAGAACCTGCTCAGTTTTCTGAACATGGGCCTGGCTCTGTTTGTGCTGACGGCCGTGGCCGGCCGGTTCGCCTATCCCGCCGTCAGCATGGAGTCCGAGGCGTTCTGGATTATCCGGTCTTCTCCTGTGTCCCTGTCACGGTTCCTGTGGATCAAATTTCTGGTTTATCTGGTCCCGTTGTTCATCATGGCCCAGGTGCTGATCGTCACCACCAATATCCTGCTTCATGTCACGGTCTTCATGATGATCCTTTCCATTGCCACCACAGCCCTGGTGGTCCCGCCCGTGACCGCGCTTGCCATCGGCATCGGCAGCATATTTGCGGATTTCAATCTGGAGAGCCCGTTGAAAAGTGTTACCAGTTTCGGCGGCATGGTCTACATGACGGCCTGTGCCGCGCTGGTGGCTGCAATCATCCTGCTGGAAGCCGGGCCCGTCTACACCATTTTCATGGCCGGTATCAAAAACCGGCCCCTGGCCGGATATGAAATAGCGTGGAGCGCGGTCAGTTTTGTGCTGGTTCCCCTGATCTGCACGGCCTGTGTCATCATTCCCATGCGGCTGGGTGCCAGGCACCTGCAACAGCGGCAGTAGTCAGGAAAAAACTGGACACGGAATTCTGGTTTTTGTACAGTGAGGCAGATATTATGAAACCTGACAAACAACTGACAATCAGAGAGCAGATCATCCGCTGCCTGGAAGCGGAGCCCATGACCGCAAGAGATCTTTCAAAGGCCCTGCGGATCAGAGAAAAAGAAGCATACTCACACCTGCCATCCATTGAAAAAAGTATGCGCCACCGGAAAAAACAGATTACAATAACCCCATGCTACTGCCTGGGCTGCGGATTTGAATTCAAGGACAGAAAAAGTTTCAAGAAACCCGGAAAGTGTCCGGAGTGCAAGAAATCAAGAATCGAGCCGGCTGTATTTCAAATTTTTGCAAGTTATTGATGTATCCTAAAAGACTTTCAGCAGGCCATCTTCTGTCATCTGGATCTTCTGATTTTTTTTCAGCTGAAAAACACAGTTTGAGATTTGTTTGGTAGAGAAGCCGGTTTCCTCCTGCAGGGTTTTTCTTGATATCCCCTCTTTGTTTTGTTTGATCATCTTCAAAACAGTGCCTTTTATTGTTTTTTGGGCGCTTGGTTTTTTTTTGGTGGCCGGCTTGGTTTGTTTTGTTGGTGTTGGTTTTGGTTCAGAGATACTTTCGGTCGTTACAGACCAATCAGATTTATCAAAAATTCCTTGCAGGCTTTTCATCCCCCTGGAAATCTCTCGAACCGTTTCCATGATAGCCGTGGCCAATTCCTTGTCAAATTCAATGGAAATATCGACTTTCATTTTTTCCCCTTTTATCTATGTGGATATACATTTGGATCACAGATTATTATCAAGAATATCCTGATAAATCAAGAAGGTAAAATTGTCTTATGAGATGCTTTGAACGGGTATTCGATATCTGTTTACATATCCAGGTTTTTTTGAGGTTTGACATTATGGGCGAATCAGGATATCTGAATGGGTAGATTTGAGTTCAGAAACGGTATTCGGTCTGATTTTATTGGACACGGTCCCGAAATTCTGAAAAAATGATTCAATGACTCCACGACTGTCGAACCCAGGTTACATCGCAGTCATATTTTTTTACATCAATCACAAAACATTCATGAGGATTTACTCTTGTTCAAACCAAACTATTCATTTGAAAAGCGCCAGAAAGAAATGGCAAAGAAAAAGAAAAAAGAAGAAAAAAAGCAACGCAAACTGGAGAAACAAAAAAATCCTGTCAAAGAAAATGAGGACACCTCTCCTCCTGAAGAGTCACCCGTTGGCTAAAAACGAGCGCAATTTATGAACCGCTAGCGTTTGAACGTTACAACTGACTGTCCGGATGACTGGAATGAGCATCTATCCGCCCTGAAAAGCTTCAGACTGTGCGATCGCTTCACCCATTGTCCAAACCGCGGAACGTGAAAAATATGCTTTTTTCACATTTGCATGATCACATATTACGGAGATAAAATTTCAATGGCATTGGATCCATCCTTTCTGGGCCGTCTGATTGCAATCGGCGGCAATGAAGACAAGGCAGGTGAATTGATCGTACTCAAACGGGTGGTTCTTGAAACCGGCAAAAAAGACTACAACGTCGGTATCATCACCACGGCAAGTGAAGATCCTGAACAGCGCGGCAAAGATTATCATCGCGTGTTTTCCGCTCTGGGTGCGTCCAGGATAGACATATGCAATATGAAAGAAAGGAGTCAGGCAAACGATCCAAAAACAGCCGCAAAAATCGCGGATCTGGATTTGATCTATTTTACGGGGGGAGACCAGTTACGACTGACAACCATTTTGGGGGGGACAAAGGTGCTGGACGCCATCCAGGCGCGTCTGGAGAAGGGCGCGCTGATTGCAGGCACCAGTGCCGGGGCTGCCGTGTTTTCCGACACCATGATCTATGAAGGCAAAAGTGAGGAAGGGCTGTTCAAAGGCAGTGTCCTTTCAACCCCCGGATTCGGTTTTGTGGGTAATATCATTTTTGATACCCATTTTATGGCAAGGGGCCGTATCGGGCGGTTGATTCAGATTGTCACTTCCAATCCCACCTGTATCGGCGTGGGTATCGGTGAAGATTGCGGTGTTGTTCTCAAGGGAGACGGGATTGCCGAAATTGTGGGTACCGGCCAGGTGATTATTGTTGACGGAAGCGGTATCGGGTATTCCAATATCATGAATATCCAGCCGGGAGAGCCGATTGCCGTAGAAAACGTTCGAATCCATTCGCTGGTGGATGGATATGGATATGATTTTAAAACAAGACGGTTTCTTACGCCATCGTGAGTGAAGGGTAGATATGATCGAGATTAAAGAATTACGAGCATTGCGCGGTCCCAATAGACATACGCGGCATACCGCCATATTCATGGTCCTGGACATTGGCGCCTATGAGGAGCTGCCTTCAGATAAAATACAAGGGTTTTCAGGCCGCTTGTTGACATTGATTCCAACGCTTCAGGAACACGAATGCTCCATCGGAAAACCCGGTGGTTTTATTCAGCGGCTTGAACGAGGCACCTGGGCCGGTCACATTATAGAACATATCGCCATTGAGCTTCAGTGTCTGTCCGGGATGGCCGTCGGATACGGCAAAACCCTGGATACATCACAAAAGGGAATGTATATTGTGGTTTTCCGGTACCTTGTGGAATCTGTGGGGTTACAGGCGGCAAAAGAAGCGGTCGCTTTGTTTGAAGCCGTTGCTCAGGGCAAATCGTTTAATATCAACCAGGTGATTGCCGATCTCAAGGTGTTGCGGGAAGACCACATGCTGGGGCCTACGACCTGGAGTATTGTCAAAGAAGCCCAATCAAGGGGCATCCCTTTTATCCGGCTGAACGAAGACAGCCATATCCAATTGGGCTATGGCGCGTATCAAAAACAGATTCAAGCCTCCATAACCAGCCATACGTCGGCCATTGCCGTGGAAACCGCCGACGAAAAAACCAGGGTCAAGACATATCTGAAAAGAGCCGGCATTCCGGTTCCGGACGGCCGGGTGGTTTTTTCTGAGGATGAGGCCCTGGCTGCTTTCAAAGAACTGGGCACTGCCGTTGTTGTCAAGCCGGATGTGGGGAATCACGGCAACGGGTCCACCATCGATGTGAAGGATCCGGATCAGTTGAAAAAGGCGTTCCATGCCGCCCGTGCCTATCACCCCGATGTGATTGTTGAAGCCTATGTCAGCGGGGGTGATTTCCGTCTTCTGGTCATTAATGGCAAATTTGTTGCCGCGGCAAAAAGAGAGCCGGCCCATATCATTGGCGACGGCAGATCCACGATCCATGATCTCATTGAAACCGTGAATTCAGACCCCCTTCGCGGGTTCGGGCATGAACGAGTGCTCACCCGGATCGAGGTCGATGACATGACCCGACGGCTGTTGTCCTTGAAAGGCCTGTCGATGGAGTCTGTTCCGGAAAACCGGGAGAAGGTCTATCTCAAGGCCACGGCCAATCTCAGCCAGGGTGGCACGGCCACGGATGTCACGGATGAGGTGAGCCCGGATATCCGGTTCATGGCGGAGCGGGCCGCCCGTATTATCGGGCTGGACTGCGTTGGTATCGATGTCCTGGCAAACGACATCTCGCTTCCTTTAGAGGCTTCCGGCCTCAAGGTGGTTGAAGTGAATGCCGCCCCGGGGTTCAGAATGCACCTTGAACCCACAAAAGGGCAGTCCCGGAATGTTGCCGCGCCCGTTGTGGATATGCTTTTTCCCATGGGGTACACCCAGGTCCCTGTTCTGGCCGTGACCGGAACCAACGGTAAAACAACCACCTGTAAACTGGTTGCGCATACGTTGAAGTATTCCGGAAAAATCGTCGGCCTGACGTGTACCACCGGTATTTTACTTGACGGCAAACCGATTGTATCCGGAGATTACAGCGGCCCGGAAGGGGCCGGGATCGTTGTCAGGGAACCATCCGTGGATCACATCGTGCTGGAAGTGGCCCGCGGGGGCATCGCAAGACGCGGCTTAGGCGTCAGTGAAGTGGATGTGGGGGTTGTGCTCAATATTGGCGAGGATCACTTGGGTAATGACTGGATAGAGACCCGGCAAGATCTGTGCATGGTAAAATCCACGGTCGTGGAGGCTGTCAAGGAAACAG
Source organism: Desulfotignum sp. (assembly GCA_011389555.1). Lineage (GTDB taxonomy): Bacteria > Desulfobacterota > Desulfobacteria > Desulfobacterales > Desulfobacteraceae > Desulfotignum. The sequence goes on from JAABUD010000202.1 coordinate 23,759, forward strand.
GAATTTCTGTTTTAAACGCGGATGATGAAATGACCATGGAAATTCTGGATCGTGCCCGGGGAGATGTTATTTTGTTTTCGTTGGACCCGGAAAATCAAACGATGAAAACCCATATCGAAAATGGGGGCACGGCGGTCACGGTGGTTGACCGGAATGTCATTATCCGGGAACGTGAACTGGATGTCATCATCTGCACGCTGGAAGAAATTCCCATTACATTCGGCGGAATGATCGATTTCAATATTTCAAACACCCTTGCCGGCATCGGTGCGCTGCATGGTGTGAACATTCCCGTGGAACAGATTCGAAACGGCATTATGACATTTCATCCATCCCCCAATCAAAACCCCGGCCGTATGAATTTATTTGATTTCCAGAAATTCAAACTCCTTTTGGACTATGGACATAATCCGGAATCCGTCCGTGCCATGGCCGGGTTGTTGCCGCGGCTCTCGCCCGGGAGAAAGGTCGCGTTGTGCCACGGGACGGGAAATCGTACCACCGCGCAAATCATTGATTATGGAAAGGCCCTGGCGCTGGTGTACGATTATATCCTGCTCACCGATTTTGACCCCCGGAACAGACCGGCCGGGGAGACCACGGCCCTGGTTTATGAGGGATTGATGCAGGCGGGTTTTGAAAAAGAACATATTGAAATCGTTCCGGATCCGGACAAGGCCGTGGATACGATTTTTTCACGGGCCCGGCAAGGGGATCTGCTGGTTATCCAGCCGGATGATCTTGAACCGGTCATGAGTCAGATCCTGGAACGATTTCGGGAAATGGTGGCAGGATAGAACTGGGTGGTTGACCACCTGTGTGTCAATGCCCGGAATGCCATCACCGAATTATTCTATCCTGTTTTCTCTATCCCTTGCTATTTACACAAGGTTGTGGCATCTATTGGGATTCAATGAGTGAAACCGATATTTACGATGCGTGTGAAAGGATAAGATAACAATGGAGGAACGGTACAACCCTGCGGATGTGGAACCCAAATGGCAGGCTTTCTGGAAAGACCGGGGGCTTTTCAAGGTCACAAAAGACCCTTCGAAGGAAAAATACTACCTGCTGGAGATGTTTCCCTATCCGTCCGGGAAAATTCATATCGGTCATGTGCGCAACTACACCATCGGTGATGTGGTGGTGCGGTACAAGCGGATGCAGGGATACAACGTGCTTCATCCCATGGGATGGGACGCGTTCGGCATGCCGGCGGAAAACGCGGCCATCGACAACAACACCCACCCGGCGGCCTGGACCTATGACAACATCCGCACCATGCGGGCCCAGCTGAAAAAAATGGGATTTTCCTATGACTGGGACCGGGAGATCGCCACCTGCCGGCCGGAATATTACAAATGGGAGCAGTGGCTGTTTCTGAAGATGCTGGAAAACGGCATGGCCTACCGCAGGGAATCCTTTGTCAACTGGTGTGAAAAATGCCAGACCGTGCTGGCCAACGAACAGGTGGAGCAGGACAAGTGCTGGCGGTGTTCCCGGCCGGTGAGACAAAAAAAACTGTGGCAGTGGTTTTTCCGGATCACCGATTTTGCCGAGGATCTGCTGGTACACTGCGACCAGTTGCCGGGATGGCCGGATAAGGTCACGGTGATGCAGAAAAACTGGATCGGCAAAAGTGTCGGCTCGGAACTCAAATTCCAGGTGGCCGGCATGGACGAGGAAATCGAGGTGTTCACCACAAGACCGGACACGATTTTCGGGGCCACGTTCATGTGCCTGGCGCCGGAACATCCCCTGGTGGAGACCCTGTGCCGGGAAACGGACCAGGCCGGGGCTGTGGCGGATTTCGTGGAAAAGGTGGGCACCCAGGAACGGTCCCTGGAGGGCCTGGAAAACTATGAAAAAGAAGGGGTGTTCACCGGGCGCTACTGCATCAACCCGGCCACGGGTGAAAAAATCCCCATCTATACGGCCAATTTCGTGCTCATGGGATATGGCACCGGTGCGATCATGTCCGTGCCCTGCGGGGATCAGCGGGACTTTGATTTTGCCAGAAAATACAATCTCGAGATCCGGGTGGTGGTCCAGCCCGAAGGTGAGACCCTGGACCCGGATGCCATGGAAGCCGCATATGCCGGCCCCGGATGGATGGTCAATTCCGGCCGGTTTGACGGCATGGACAATGACACGGCCATGGAAGCGATCACGGACTGGCTGGCAGCGAAGGGCCGGGGGAAAAAAGCGGTCTCTTTCCGGCTCCGGGACTGGGGCATCTCCCGGCAGCGGTACTGGGGTACGCCCATCCCCGTGGTCCACTGCAAGGACTGCGGGGTGGTACCTGTGCCGGAAACCGATCTGCCCATCATTCTGCCCGAAGATGCCAACCTCCTGGAAAAAGGCGGATCCCCGCTGCCATCCCTGGACGATTTCAACCAGACTCCCTGTCCGGCATGCGGCCGGGAGGATGCCCGGCGGGACACCGATACCATGGACACGTTTGTGGAATCTTCCTGGTATTACCTGCGGTACTGCTCCCCCCGGTTCGAACAGGGTATGTTCGATCCGGAAGACGTCAAATACTGGGCCCCGGTGGATCAGTACATCGGCGGGGTGGAGCATGCGGTGCTGCATCTGTTGTATTCCAGATACTTTATGCGGGTGCTGCACCATTTCGGCATGATCGATTTCAAGGAACCGTTCACCCGGCTGCTCACCCAGGGCATGGTGTGCAAGGAAACCATGACCTGTCCCGAACACGGGTACCTGTTTCCGGAACAGGCCCGGAAAAAAGGGGATGATGCCCTTGTCTGCACCCGTTGCGGAAAAGATGTGGAAATCGGCCGGGTCATCAAGATGTCCAAGTCCAAAAAGAATGTGGTGGATCCCAATGATCTGCTGGAAAAATACGGGGCGGATGTCACCCGGCTGTTCTGTCTGTTTGCGGCCCCGCCGGAACGGGATCTGGAATGGAGCGAAGACGGGGTGGAGGGCAGCAACCGGTTCATCAACCGGGTGTGGCGGCTGGCTCTGGAATGTATGGAAAAGATCGACACCCGGCAGGTGGCAAAGTTCACCGGCCCTGCCAAGGAGGTAAAGACCCCGGCCGCCAAAGCCCTGTATATCAAAACCCACCAGACCATCCAGAAGGTGACCGCGGATATCGATGAAAGCTTTCACTTCAACACGGCCATTGCCGCGGTCATGGAACTGGTGAACGCCGTGTACACCATTGACCTGGACGCGGCCGATGCCGAGACAAAGGCCGTGGTGCTGACGGCCATGGAAAGCATGGTGCTGCTTCTCAGTCCCATCCTCCCCCATTTTTGTGAAGAGCTGTTTGAAACGATGGGGGGGCAGGGCAGTGTACTGGAACAGGCCTGGCCTCAATGCCGCAAGGACAGTCTGGAAACCGACGAGACCCTGGTGGTGGTTCAGGTGAACGGGAAGCTGCGGTCCAAATTCAGCGTGGCGGCCGATACGGGCGAGGCGGTTATCAAAAAGATGGCGCTGGCAGATGAAAAAATCATCCGACATATTCAGGACCAGCCGGTGAAAAAGATCATTCTGGTCAACAAAAAACAGATCCTTGTAAACATTGTGGTGTGATATGAGTCTTTTCAAGCAACCCGTGAGACACGTCCCGGCATGGGGGATACTGCTGCTGTCACTGCTGTCACTGCTGTCGTTGTCTGCCTGCGGCTATCGCCTGGAAGGCGGAGGCCTGATCCATCCGGGCGTTTCCCGGGTGGGAGTGACGGTCTTTACCAATCGAACCGCCCGGACCCATGCCGGCATCGATTTTACCAATGAGCTGATCCGGGAAATTCAGGACCGGACCGACACGCGGGTGGTGAGCCCGGATGAAGCGGCTTATCGGATCGAGGGGGCCATCACATCCATCACTTTTTCGATTCTGTCCCGGTCTTCCACGGAAAATGTGACGGAACGACGGGTCAAGGCCGTGGTGGATGTGCAGTTGCTGTCACCCGATAAAAAAGTGATATGGTCGGTGACTCGTTTTTCCGCGGCCGAGTCTTTTTCAGTTGGATCGGATACGATCGATGATGCGGCCAATATCCGGAAAGCGTTGGAGATTATTGCACAAAGAATGGCGGAACGGCTGGTCAGCCAGATGTCGACCAATTTTTGACATGGTCGAAAAGAGGAAGAAAACAAGACAGGATCTACCCGGGGTAAATCCTGTCTTTGTTATTTACGCGTGCACAAGTCTGGAAAGTCTTGAAATTTTTCTGGAAGCGGAATTTTTATGAATAATGCCTTTTTGAGAGGCTTTTTGAAGGGCGGACTGGTTTTGCCGCATCAATTCCATGGTGGCATCATCCCCCGATGCCTTGGCCGCGCGCAATTTTTTTTCCAATGTTTTCAGTGTGGATTTTACAGATCTGTTTCTCTGTCGTCTGACCAGGTTCTGTTTTGCCCGTTTTTTTGCGGATTTGTGGTTGGCCAATTTACGTTCACTCCTTGTATTCGTCGGTTGAATTTTAACAAATCAGATATTTTAAAACCAAATATTTACAAAAATTCTGCTTTTTTGTCAAGGATAAATTTGTCATGGCCCTGATCCGACATACAGCCGCTGTCAGCGGGTTGACCCTTTCAAGCCGGATATTCGGGGTGGTAAGGGACGCGTTCATCGCCATGATGATCGGAACCACTGCCGCAAGTGACGCTTTTTTTATCGCATTCCGGCCCTTTGACCTGCTCCGAAAAATGTTCGGCGATGGCATTTTCAGCATATCTTTTGTGCCGCCGTTTGCCGGATATGTGCAGGCCGGCCGGCGAAAGGAAGCCGTCACAATGGTCACCAGCGCTGTAGGGATTCTGTCTGTGTTAAGTGCGTTTCTGATACTGGCCGGATGGTTGCTGGCCCCCTGGATGCTGCATCTCATGGCACCGGGATTTGCGCCCGGCGGAGATCGGTTTGCCCTGACCCTGACCCTGTTTACAATCATGATGCCGTATCTCTGGGTTATTATGATGATATCTCTGTGCATGGCGGTTCTCAACACCTTGGGTCAATTTTGTGTTCCCGGGGCCACCCCGCTTGTCTTTAATCTGGTGGTGATCGTGTTTGCGTTGACAGTGCCCGGGGCAGCGGGCGATCCCGTGACCTGGCTGGCGGTCGGTGTGGTGGCGGGTGGCGGGATTCAGCTGGCGTTTCAGGTCCCTTTCATGGTCCGGCACCGATTGGTTCAACCGGCCCGGTTTGTCTGGTGTCATCCCGAGGTGATCCACAGTATCAAAAAAATGGTTCCCTGTATGGTGGGGGCTGCGCCGTATCAGATCAACATGCTGGTGATCTCTTTTTTCGCCTCGTTTCTCGTGGATGGCAGTGTCTCGTTTCTTTATTATGCGGACCGGCTGGTACAGTTTCCCGTCGGTCTGATCGCGGTATCGGTTTCCACGGTGCTGCTGCCGTTTTTTTCCAGAAAAGCGGCAGCCGGAGAAATTGCGGGCATCAGCGAGGTGTTCGATACCGGGGTCCGCCTGGCCGTGTTTGTGGCCATACCGGCCATGGCCGGACTGATGATTTTACGCGAACCCATTGTCCGGCTGTTGTTCGGCCAGGGCGCTTTTGACACCCCTGCCGTGACCCGGACCGCTGAATGCCTGTTGTATCTGGCACCGGGAATCGCCGCTTTCATCGGCACCCGCCTGTTCGTGACCCTGCATTATGCCTTGAACCGTTCCCGGGATCCGTTTTATGCCGGGATGATCTCCGTGGGCATCAACCTGGTATGTGCCCCGGTACTGATGCAGTATATGGGGGGGCGGGGGCTGGCACTGGCGGTGACTCTTTCATCCATGGCCGGATTCTTTTTTTTGATGTGCCGCCCCCTGGCCGGGGTGGTTGTCTCAAAACTCGGTATCCTGGTTTCAGCTTGCAGAGCCATTTTCTTATCTGCTATAATGGCAGTGTCAATCCAGTGGATGAAACCGCTTCTTTTCATGGAGGATGGGGGGAAACTGCTGCTGGGAACAAAAGTGATGGCGTGTGTGGTGCTGGGGATGGCCATTGTATGGATCGGGGCCAGACTTCTGCGGCTGCCGGAACTGAGCATGGTCGGACAGTGGTCCGAAGACCATATGAAAAAAGGGGATTCCCATGGGTCGCATTGAAAAATTCGGGTTTTATCTGACACTGGTTCTGATGGGGGTGTTTTTGATCTTCATTTTTTTCTCCCCCCATGGTATCCGTGATTACCGCGAGCTCAAACTGAAAAAAGAATCGGTATTCGGCCAGATCGATATTGTGAAACAGGAGAACCGGCAGATCGAAAATCAGATCCTTCGCTTGAGACAGGATATTGAATACATCAGGCATCTGGCAAAACATGAGCAGGGTATGGCCGCTCCGGATGAATTGATTTTCAAACAGAAAAAATAAGGATAGGAACCGATCATGGACCATGCGTATCATACCCGGGAACTGGCAAAGGCATATGAGACTCAAGGGTATTATCAGGATGCATTGGATATCTATATACGGCTTGACCGGGAAAACACGGATGTGCTGGCTGCCTGCCGACGACTGGAAACCCTTTTGGCGGAAAAAGAACCCATACGCAGTGAAACGCGTCTGACAGCACTGATTGAAGACTGGGTGAAACTATGGTGGACCACGCACCACCTGACAACCATGGACAACCTGATGTCACAGGTAAGGAGAAAAAAATGAAACATAAGGAAAAACCGGCTTCCAAAATTTCCACCACCCAGACCAATACCAACCGGAAAAAAAAGACGGAAGGCAGTGCCGGCCCCTGGGGTATCAATACCTCATTGTTCAAAAAAAACGATACCACCCTGATTATTGCCGGTGCCCTGGTCGTGACCCTGATCGTGTTTTTTGTTTTTTTTCTGTCACCCGGGTCCCGGACCGACCAGGCACCGTCCTCTCTTGAAAACACCCGGTTCCAGGATATTGAAACCCGCCTGACAGACCTGGAACAATCGTTTGCCGCCCTGACGTCAAAACTGGACACTCAACTGGCCTCTATGGCGGACAGCACAACACGGCCCGATGTGGACATGGATACGGCCCTGGCACCGGTCCGCAGGCAGATGGCCACACTGGAATCCGGTGTTCAGGTCAAAATGGATGCGTTGACCCGTCAGATAGCCCGCCTGGAAGAAAAAAACATCCAGGAAAAAACCCCCATCGTTACCGTGAACTCGGACATTCAGGAAAAAAAGGCCCCTGAAAAACCCGCGGCCCCGGCTGACAGCGCTGAAACCACTGCGTTGTTTCATACCGTTCAAAAAGGGGAAACCCTGTGGCGTATTTCCCGGAAGTACGACATCACTGTTGACCAGCTGCGCCAGTTGAACGGCCTGGCCCCTGATGCGGATATCTATTCGGGCACAAAACTGCGGGTAAAGTGATCCCTGGTTGTTTCATGTCCGGCAGGCACGAACGCCAGCCCGAAATTCTTCATTTCATAAATCGTGCGGCCATCCACACACAGGGCCCCGTCCGCCACGGCCGAAAAAATATCGTTTTCCCGGGATACCTGACGGATATGGGTGTGAACCGTGACCTCTTTGTGGGTCGGGATGATCTGCCCCCGGTACACCCATTCATGGGTGTCGCCCAAAATCTGTGTCGGGGTATGGGTGGCCGGGTCGATTGCAACGGTTTCCAGTAAAAAATACCGCACGGTCTGCAAAAACGATTCAATGCCCAGAGATCCCGGGCAGACCGGATCCTGATAAAAATGCGCATCAAAGAACCATTCATCGGGTGTCACGGTTTTTCGGGCACGGATATATCCATGGTGGAAGTTTCCGCCGGATGGATCCAACACGTCGATGACATCGATCATCCGCAGGGCATCCCCGGGCATGCCCGTATCCGGACCGGTAAAACGATCTGCCGGTGTCCGGGGCGGATGGGATGAAAACACCTTGACCGGTTCTCTGGAAACAGAGGGGGTTTCGGAAACCAGGCGGCTGTTCGGAATGCCTTTTTGACTGGCCAGGGCCGGGGCCGTGAAAAATCCGAAGCGGGTGGCGCCTTCATAGACTTTTTGGCCATGGTTGTTCACCTGGATGTCGAACGACTGAAGAATCATGTCTCCGGCCCTGGATACGTCGGTCATCCGGACCCGGACCAAAAGGGTGCCGGCGTCCCGGGGCACCTCCCGGAGGCATCGGGCCGTGCCGCCCAGGTTTCGAAAATGCAGCCGGTCATCACTGTGCAGTGCGGAGCCGGCATACGCAGCCAGCCATCCACACGGCTGCAAAGCGATCTCCAGCAGAATGCAAAACGGCAGGGTGCGGGTGTGATTGGCCGTGAAATACCAGGCATCCACGGGCACATCGTATGCGGTTTCAATCCATCCGTCCGGCTGCATCTGCCAGGGGACATGATCCGCCGTCAGCACCCGGTCCATGAAAAAATAGGGGGGCCTGGGCAGGCGGGCGATCTGCCGGTCTTTATCAAATATCTGGTATCGGGAACCAAATGCGTCGGACGGGTTTCCCTGGGCAAAGGCCAGAATGGCTTTTTTGTCAAATAACGGCGCTGGCTTGAATTTGTCGTGCAGCGTGGTGTCCACCACGGCTTCAAATCCCATGACACTGGCTGTCACGTTGCCGCGATCATCCGAAAAGGTGAAATATCCCTTGATCTGATGGTCTGTGTTTTCATTGACGGTAAACCGGATATGGATGCCGGCATTTTCGGCCGGCACCTGTCGAAACGAGGAATAAATCCGGAGCCCGGCCGCAAAACTGGGCAGACAAACCTGTTTCCGGGTTTCCCAGGTCCAGAGGATGGCGGCCTGAAACGCCGCATCCAGCAGCAGGGGATCCGTGATCCAGTGAGTCTGCTGCGGTGTGTCCAGCCAGTGGTCCGGGGAAGGGGCCTGCGTGGCGGTCACTTCGATTCCTTTTTCCGAGATTCCGGAAATGGCGGTAATGGCCTGGAGGTCTTTGCCATGAAACAATACCGTGTCATACGCCGATTTTACACTCAATCGGCAGGGACTGAGATCCATGCGGTTTTTGCCGGACAACACGGGCGGGTCCGGCAGGGTGTTTTTCAACACGGCCGTGGCCGTGGCATGGGTGACAGAATCGTTGCTGTCAGACAGGGATGTCAAAGACATCGGAACAAGGTATTGGGTGTCAGTACAGGTGCATCGGCCCAAGTTCACCCCCAGAAGGATGTCCCGGTTTTCAGGCCGGACCCCTTTTACCAGCCGCAGATCATCCAGCCCGGTAAACACCAGGCCCGGGTGGTTTTTTTCAGCCGCATGGGCCATGATTTCAGCCATCAGGGCAAACGGCAGGACCGGTTCATGGTTGATCTGATGGGATGCGAGGATGGGAACAGTCCTGCGGCTGATCACCATCTGGCCGACCCGGTTCAGTCGGGGAGGAGTTTTCTTTTTCCGGTCCGATGAAGGGGCGGTAATGACAACTTCCGTGTGATCCCGGTCCGGATTCGCCATCTCCCGGATCAGTTGCCGGGCACCGGCTGACAGAGGAATCAGTCCGATCCCTTTTTGGGCAAATACCTGTTTGAGCCCGTCATGAACCATGCCCCCGTCCCAGGGCCCCCAGTTGATGGCCAGACATTTGCAATCAGGTTTTTTTGCCGCCATGTCATCCATGTATTTGTTGAGCACCTCATTGGCCATGGCGTAATCGCACTGGCCCGGATTTCCGGTTCGGGCCGCAATGGATGAAAACACGATCATGTATTTCAATGGATCGGTCTGTGTGGCCTGAATCAATGCGTTCAATCCGTTTACTTTGGTGTCAAACACCCGGTTGAACTGGTCGGGATGTTTCTCCACAATCCATTTGTCTTCCAGCACGCCGGCACCGTGGATAATCCCGGAAACAGGGGCGTTGAACCGGGTGCGGACTTGATCCAGAGCGGTTTGAACCGCTTCGGGCTGCCGGATGTCCGTGGAAACATACACCACTTCGGATCCATGGGACCGGATTTGTGCCAGGGTCTGCTGAATCTGGCGGTTGGCACGGATGGCCTGAAATTTTTTTTCCAAATCGGCCGGGGTGGGCTTTTTCCCGGCAAAGTCATGGGTGAGGATCGCTTTTTTCAATTCAGCCGGATCAGTCAGGGAGTTTGCCCAGTCCGGTTCATCAGAGGGGGCACGAGATCGTCCCAGCAGAACCAGGGTCAAGGGGCCGGTTTTTGCCAGTTCTTGTGCACAGGCGGCGGTCACTCCCCTGGCACCGCCGGTGATCACCACCACGTCATGGGGTGCCAGGTTCAGGCGGCCCGGTTGGGCCGGTACCGTCTCCAGGGCGGGGATCCGGCAATGATCCGTGTCCAGCCCCATCTCCACAGGTCCCTGGGTCATCATCAATGCCGCGGCTGCATCCGCACATTCAAAGCAGGCATCTGCATCACCGGGCAGATCCAGGGCATGGCACAGCACCTCTGGCCATTCCAGGGCCGCTGTTTTGGCCAGACCGGCCAGGCCGCCATACTCGGGCAGGGTGTCAAACCGGTAGGGCAAAATGCCGAATCCCCCGCCGGAAAAAGTGATGGTTGCCAGAAACGCCCCTTTTTGAGCGGCAGCTGTCTGAAGATGTGGACCGTTTTTGTGGATCAGGGCAAACGCGGCTTTTAAAAATGCAATGGCCTGGGGCTTGTCAGAATGAGACCATTGGTTCTGGACCATCACCAGACCGGCGGCATCGGTCAGGTCCGGGATGTTTTCAGGTGTCAGGTCGAAAAGTTCGGCGTGCTGGCCGTGTTTGTGAAACGCCTGCTTCAACCGGTCGGCCATCCCTGCCTGATCCCGGGTGATAAAAATTTTTCCGGTTTCAGGCAGCTGGATTTTTGAGCCGTTGAAAAAACGGACCTGTTGAATGGGAACGGTTTTCAGATGGATTGTCTGACGGATCAGATCCGGGATTTCGGGCGATTTTCGGGCATCATCCCTGTGTGAAAAGTTTTTTTTTACGTCCGCCTCTGGCGGACACGGTGTCGGGTCCAGAAAGTGAACCATGTCCTGGATGGTTTTCAACCGGGTCATGTCATCTCCGGACAGGCGGGATGCCCTGTCTCCCAGCGTTTGTTCCAGCCGGGATAAAATTTCCACCCGCTTGATGGAATCGATCCCCAGATCCGATTCCAGGTCCATACCGGGTTCCAGCATCTCTTCGGGAAACCCCGTCAGTTCACTGATGATGGTGACAATCACATTCATCACCCCGGAACCGGGGCTCGGGTCTGAAGACGGCGGAACAGCGGTCTGGGCATCGGCCCCGGTATCGGCCCCGGCGGCGGTTCCGGCGGCGGTTCCGGCGGCGGTTCCGGCGGCAGCCCCGGTATCGGGTTCAGGTGTGTCAGCGTCAGGTGTGTCGGATGTACGGGAAAGCGGGGTGTCCGAAGATTCAGAATCGGGTGAGTCAGCGGTTGCGGATGAAATGGCCCGGCAGATATCGGTCAAGGTTCTGGCGGTGCCGATGTTTTCCGTGGTCAACCCCCGGGTGTCGGGCAGCTGTTTTTCCAGTTCGGAAATGATTTCTACTTTTTTGATGGAATCCACCCCTAAATCCGATTCAATATCCATGTCCGGTTCCAGCATTTCTTCGGGGAACCCGGTCAAACGGCTCACGATGTCAAACAAAATGGACTGTATCTTTATTGACGGGCGGGCAGGGGAGGGGGCCGACGGCACCGGCGGGTCCGAATGTTTACTTTGGGGCGGTGTGCCACCATTCACTTTGTCGGGCAACGAGGGTTTGTCAGGCAAAGAAACGGCGGCCCGGGGCGTGCTGATCTCAGCCGGCCGGGTCGTTACAGGCTCTTTGGCCGGTACCGGCGGGGTGCCATCCACAAACTGCCGGGTTTGAGACATCATGTCTGCCAGGGTCTGGGTCGCCCGGGCCTGGGTATCGAGAAATTTTTCATGGGCCCGGGCGGTCTGGGCCTGCAATGCCTGCATGGCTTCCAGGCCCTTGTGAACCAGGTGCATGGCCTGTCCGGTATCTGCCCCATACATGGTGGTGGGGGGGGCATCGGTGTTTGATTCTTGTTTCAAAGCGGGGGAAGATGATGACAAGGGATGCATATCAGGTCCTTGTTGTTGGGCCGGTTTCGTTTCCGGCCGTAACTGTTTCTGGGTTTCGGACGAACCGGGAAAAGACGAAACATCGGCTTTGCAGGCGCAACCCCCGGTTTGAGGTTCAGAATGATTCAGGGGCCGGAACGATCTTTTTTCGATTCCGGGTCCGGGGTTGGCACCGGACAGCGGTATGCGCATGCGTTTCGGGGCCAGTGGCGGTACCGGGTCTTCCCATGGGGTCAGATCCACGGCAAAGCCTCTGGCTGCCAGATGACACAGGGCATGGGCCAGATCGGCAAGCCCGGATTTTTTTCCACTCGAGGCATCCAGGCCGATGGCAGTGATGGGATCCGATGCCAGTATTTTTTTTGCCAGACCGGTCAAAACGGTTTTGGGACCGATCTCCATGAAAAAATTCACCCCCTGTTCATGCATGGTTTCAATGTTCTGCTGGAAACACACCGGGTGCATGAGCTGATGCCCCAACAGCGACTTGATGGTGTCAGGGTCAGTGTCATACACGGAACCCGTGGTGTTGGACAGCACCAGAACATCGGTGGGGGCAATGGATTGATCGGCCACAAACCGGTGAAACGGGGCAGCGGCATCTGCCACCAGACCGCTGTGAAACGCGGCTGCCACGGGCAGTTTGACACTTCGGATCTTGTTTTTCCGACACCATTTCATGGCTTGTTCGATCGCCGGAGTCGGGCCGGACAAGACACCCTGGTCCGGGCTGTTCCGGTTGGCCAGCACCAGGTCGGAAAACCGGTCGTTGATCCAGGTTTCAATGTCGGTCAAAGGGGCCTGAACCGCCAGCATGCTGCCGCGGTCCGTTCCCGTGTCACCGGCATGGGCCATGTGCTTTCCCCGGACGGCCGCCAGGGTCAGCAGAGTGGTGTCATCCATCCAACCGGCGGCATGCAGGGCCGGCAGTTCCCCGAAACTGTGGCCACAGGTCATGTGCGGCCGGACATTGAATCGTTTGAGCACCTGGATCATGGCAAGGGATACCGCACCGATACTCATCTGGGCGGTCCTTGTATGTCTGAGCCGGGATTCGGACACCGATTTTTCCTGGCAATGCAACGGCAGGACAAACATCCGGTCCGCCAGATCCGGAAAAGGGGTTTCCGGATCCACAGGGTTCGGGGAATGGGCCGTGAAGATGTCCTGTGCCAGATCCAGAACGGCCATGGCTTCAGGAAAGACAGCAAACAGGTCTTTGCCCATATCCGGATACTGGCTGCCCTGTCCGGGAAACAAAAACCCCAGTTTTCCCTGAACCGGGCCGGATTCAAAATATATGGGCCCGGCTCCGGATTTTTTCTGTTCAATCATGTCCCGGGCTGTTGCCGCCAAAGCAACGGGATCATCGGATTTTTCCATCACCATGAGCAGGCGAAAATCATCCCGGGTGTGAAAGGTTTTCCTGGATTCAGCGCATTCCCTGGAAACAAGATGCTGCCTTTCGTCATCATCGGGTGAAAAATCGGG
>JAABUD010000192.1 GCA_011389555.1 Desulfotignum sp.
GCGTTCTTTTTTAACATCTGCCAGCCTGGACGGTTCGGGCTGCCGATCCGGATCAATGGTTTTGATCCAGGCCAGAAGGTCTTGGGCATAGGCCCGGGCATTAGCCTGACTGGCCACGTCCACCCGGCGGGAAAGCCCCAGCACCCGGGGGTTGGCATCCACCTGGATGATGCGGGCCTGTTCGGGCCAGTAATCCATGTCATACTGGGGCAGGGTGCCGAAGGGTCCCAGGCGGCACCCCAGGGCCAGGACCACATCCGCTTTTTTGATTACGCGCATGGCTGCCTTGGAACCGCAGTACCCGATGGGGCCGCAGGCCAGGGAATGATCTCCGGGAAAGGTGTCATTGTGCAGATAGGAGTTGACCACGGGCGCGGTCAGGTATTCGGCCAGGGCAATCACAGGATCCAGGGCATTGCCCTGGCTGACCCCGCCGCCGGACAGAATCACCGGATACCGGGCTTTTGACAAAAGGCGGGCCGCTTCGTCCAGAGCGGTCCGGTCCCCGGAGCCCACGCTGATCTCCAGGGTTTTGTAGATTTCGTCTTCACAGGTGCCGTAAAAAAAATCTCTGGGAATGTTCAGGTGGGTGGGGCCGTTTTCCAGCCTGGCCCTGTAAAAGCATTGCCGGGCCAGTTCCGCCATCCGCTGGGGCGCGGTTACCCGCACCTGGAAAACGGTCTGTTTTTCAAACATGGCCATCTGATCCAGTTCCTGGAACCCGCCTGTGCCCATGCCCATGGACCCGGTTTCCGGGGCAATGGCCACCACCGGGGAGTGGGCCCAGTATGCAGCGGTCAGGGCGGATACAAAGTTGGCGGCCCCGGGTCCGTTCTGGGCAATGCACACCTGGGGACGTCCCGTGACCCTTGCCAGGCCGTCGGCCGCATGACAGGCGGCCTGTTCATGGGCCACCGGCACAAATCTGATACCTGCGGCCGGAAACAGATCCAAAGCATCCATATATGCGGACCCCACTATGCCGAACACCGTGTCCACCCCTTCAGCCACCAGGGTTTCCACCAGGGCTTCGCTGGGGGTCATTTTCAGTTTTGTCATCATTTGTCTCCTTTCAGTTCCGTTTTGAACTGGTGTGTCATTATTCTTTCATATAAATCCGGCCAAAGCCGGTGAATGTAATACCCCAGCCGGCCCATGGGGGTAAGCACCAGGGTGGGCTTTTTTTTAAGAACCCCTGTGGCAATCTGTTCAGCCACATGATCGGCAGTGTCTTCCGATCCCACCCGGGTCTGCGGGTGAGAGGCAATGGCCCCGTCCGGACCCAGTGCCCGTTTCTGCAGATTGGTGCGGATAAAACCGGGACACACCACCATAACATGAACGCCGGTATTCCGCAGTTCACAGCGCAAAGTGGTGAACAAACCGTTCAGGGCGTGCTTGCTGGCGCTGTACCCGGTACGGCCCACCAGCGGGGCTATGCCGGCAATGGATTCATTGACGACGATGGTCCCTTTGTTTCGGATCAGTGCGGGCAGGGCCGCCTTGGTGCAGTAAAGGGAACCGAAGAAATTGACCTCCATGACCTGCCTGAACACGGACAGGTCGGTGTTTCTGAACAACCCCCGCTGGGTGATGCCGGCATTGTTGAACAGCAGGTCCATCCGGCCGTAATGGGTTATGATGGTGTCCATGGCTGCCTGGACCGCAGTGGGGTCGGTAATGTCGCAGGGAATAGACAGCAAAGGCCCCGGGATCTGTTCAACCAGGGTAGCCATGGCCTGGCGGTCCATGTCCAGCACGGCAATGGAAGCACCCTGCCGGGCGAACTCCTGGGCGGTTGCCAGGCCGATGCCGCTGGCCCCTCCGGTGATGACCGCCACCTGATCTTTAAATGCAGGAGACAGTGTCATTTTCAATTTCCTCTGCCGGCAGTGGAAACCGGGTAAAGATAAAGGCGGCTGCCAGTCCTGCCAGGATATGCCAGATGCCCCACCAGGCAACCAGCACGGCCATTCCCCCCAGGCCGTGGAAGAAGTTGAACACCAGCACCAGGCCCAGAGCCGAGTTCTGGATGCCTACCTCAATGCTCACGGCCCGGCAGTCTTTTGCAGGCAGACCAAATATCCGGCCGGACCAGTACCCGATGTTCAGGGCCAGGGCATTGTGTACCAATACCGCCACCATGACCAGGCCCACATAGGTGATGAAATGCTGCCAGTTGGCGGCCAGGGCACCGGCCACAATCACTATGAAGAACACCAGGGAAATGATTTTGAAGGGTTTTCTGATTTTTTTTGCCAGATTCGGCATGAACCGGCCCAGCAGCATGCCGGCACTCAGCGGAATGCCCAGGATCAAAAACACTGTGACAAACACATCAACAGGATTGAGCCGGACCTGGGTTAAAATCGGGAGCGTATCCGGGTTCAGGCTGCCCCAAAAAGAGATGTTCAGCGGGGTCATGAAGATGGCCGCCATGGTGGATACGGCGGTCATGCTGATGGACACGGCACAGTTGCCTTTGGCCAGGTAGGTGATGATGTTGGACAGGTTGCCGCCCGGGCAGGCTGCCACCAGCATCATGCCCAGGGCGATGGAGGCATGGGGCCGGATCAGCATCACCAGCAGAAAAGTGAATGCCGGCAGCAGGATGAACTGGGCGAACAGTCCGATCATCG
>JAABUD010000193.1 GCA_011389555.1 Desulfotignum sp.
AAGCGATTCTTTTTCCACATAAAATTCAGCGGGATTATCTTTGTTTTCATAAAGCCCCCGGGCAATAATCTCATCAAATGTCTCGCTCAGGGGCAGCCACTGGCTTTGACCGGGATCCTGGCCTTCCTTTGCCAGGTAAACCCCGTCATCCACAAGGACAACGATGGGGCGGAATCCCAGTGACAGCGACCCATTGGCATGACGAAGCGCCTCGGCCGCCTGAAAACCGCCATACGGCCCTTTGCGGACAACAATCAATATATCTTTTTCTTTTGTCATGGCATCCCCCTTTTATGGCCCGGCATTGATCACAATGTCTGTTTCACCAAGATGTTTGAACAGACTTCTCAGTGTACCCGGTTTTGCACCCTCGATGAACTGTTCCTTCCGCAGACCGCGGAAGCTGAAGCAGGTGCCTCACAGATCGATTTGGGCGCCTTGTTCCGCCAGTGCGGCGAATCCCTTCCCCGCATGCGGTGCACCGGATGCCCGCTGATCCTTGAGGAACCCGTAGGTGCCGTCGCCTGACCCCACGATGGTGACCTGATGCCCTCTTTTCAAGGCGGCATCAGCTATACCCAGAACCGTATCCACGTCCTGGCCCCCATATGGTGCTGATCCCAGCATAAAAGTGATCTGTTTCATAACTCCTCCGAAAACGTTATCTGACAAAATGTTTCAAGATTGCCTGTTTTCCTCTGCCAATCGACCATACCAGATCCTGGATGATTTGAACATATATCAAGCTTTTTTTCATCAAAGCTCAGCTGGACCGGATGCGGTGTCACTTTGCCGTCGATTGAGGCCCCTTTGTTTGAAAAACACCAGGGCATAGACAATGACCACGGCCACGATGGAAAGATAGTTCAACCCCATAAGAACGGAACTGGCAAAGTAGTTCCCGTAAAGATGTCCTCCCAGTACCTGGGAGCCCACCAGCGCTCAGATCATTCCCCACTGGGCCGGGGAATAACTTTCCTGCATGAAGTTGCGCAGATAACCCGTCAGCAGACAGATGCAGAAAATTCCCCAGGCCAGGGCGATAACATAAGCAAAATTTAAAATCAAAAATGAAGGCACCGTGACCGCGAAACCAAAATGGTTCTGCAGGTACCCCATAATGCGGAACAGACTGATGCCGAACAGACAGGAGATCGGAATCACCAGAAAATAGGCGGGCAGCATCGGGGAACTGGGCAGGCTCTGGGCCCTGGCCTGTCCGTGAATCACGCTGATGATCTTCACCGTGAACACAAACAGGCCGATACAGATTGAAAAAAAGGAACCAAATGCCGCCACCGAGGCAATTGCAGCATCACCGGAGATGGCTGCAATGCCGGTCCCTGTCAGGCTCACCAGGCCAAAGGCGAACACATCCAAAAGCCAGGGGAAATTCAATTCGACCGGATCCACCGGCTGCACCATCCAGACGTTGAGCACCTTGGCCTCCAGTGCCAGAAGCACCAGCAAAAGCACCATGAAATAAATCAGCGACGGAAGCATCAGCCCCTGAAGAATGCCTGAGAGACTCGGGACAAAAAAAGCCAGTGGTCCCCAGAGCACA
Source organism: Desulfotignum sp. (assembly GCA_011389555.1). Classification (GTDB taxonomy): domain Bacteria; phylum Desulfobacterota; class Desulfobacteria; order Desulfobacterales; family Desulfobacteraceae; genus Desulfotignum. The sequence continues at coordinate 1,565 of JAABUD010000193.1, forward strand.
TTGGCGGTCATGGAGATGGAGGCGATGGGAGAAAAAAGACCGATATTGAACTTTGGGTTGTTGATAACGCTTTTGAACTGCTCCCGGTCTGCCAGCCAGCCAACCAGCCCTTTGAGATAAACCACTGTCAGCAGCAGATGGAGAACCACAAACAGGAACATGACCCCCACCAGGGGAGCATAAAAAATCTGCTGCACAAGTCCCATAGCGGACCATGGCATGGAGTTCAGGGTAATCATGCCATCTCCGTGGGGCAAAGCAAACTGCATCAGAACAAAAGGCATCAGTGCCACACCCCCTGCTGCCACTGATATCTGAAAATTCATGGGCGTAAACTTCATCTTGTGCTCCTTTTCCTTAGATTCCATATCGCATGTGACTGCCACTCTTTGTAAAATGTATAAACAAACATTTATATGTTTATGATAATATTGTCAAGCCATAATTTTCTGTCTGATCCGGCATGCTGATCACAACAAAAGAGAATTGTTTTACAGGTAATGGGGCAGTTCCGGGGCATCTCAAGGCACTGGTCCGGATCAGCCTGGCTCTTGACCGGGTGGCTTTCGAAAAAAACAATCCTTGACTTTTATCTGCCTGCCGTTTTTAATGGATATATTGATACAGGCACTGGGGCATGAATAATCGGCCAAATCCCCATCTGGTAACTCTTCACCTCAACTGATCCTAAAGGAGAAAACCATGCATTTTGCAATCAAGAACCATATCAACTGGGTGGGAAAAATCGACTGGGAGCTGCGGCACTTTCACGGCCAGGAATACACCACACACAGAGGATCCAGCTATAACGCCTTTCTGGTGAAAGATGAAAAAACCGTTCTCATCGATACGGTGTGGTTCCCGTTTTCACATGAGTTTGTGGAAAACCTCAAAAAAGAGATGCCTTTAGACCGGATCGACTATATCATTGCCAACCATGCGGAACCCGATCATTCCGGGGCCCTGCCCGAACTGATGCAGTACATTCCCGACACCCCCATCTACTGTACGGCCAACGGCGCGAAATTTCTCAAAGGCCATTATCACCAGGACTGGAATTT
>JAABUD010000194.1 GCA_011389555.1 Desulfotignum sp.
GAATACACCTATTTTGCATCGGCATTTGATTCGAAAATCAAAACAACCTGTATCGGATGCCCCCCGGATCCCCATCCGGAGGAATGGTTCTGTGCATGGCGGTTCAGCATGGAATAGGCGGTTATTGAAACCAGTTGACCAGATAACTCAACCAAGGAATATGGAAGGATTTCTAGTATGGGAACCACATCAGACAATCTCCAGACCCTGAAGCACAAAGAACAGGAGATTTTGAAAATGGGAGGAGACGCTGCTTTGGAAAAGCGGCGGGAACAGGGACGGCTCAATGCCAGAGAGCGGCTGGACCGCCTGTTTGATCCGGGCACGTTCCGGGAACTGGATATGTTTGTGACCCACCGGTGTACCAATTTCGGTATGGAAAAAGTGGATATCCCGGCGGACGGGGTGGTGACCGGCCACGGCAAAGTGGACGGCCGGATCGTGTATGCCTATGCCCAGGATTTCACGGCCCGGGCCGGATCCTTGGGAGAGATGCAGGCCAAAAAGATCTGCAAGATCATGGACATGGCCCTCAAGTCCGGGGCCCCGGTCATTGGTATGAATGACTCCGGCGGGGCCCGGATTCAGGAAGGCATCGATGCCCTGTCCGGATACGGCGAGATCTTTTTTAGAAATTCTGCGTGTTCCGGGGTGATTCCCCAGATTTCCGCTATTATGGGACCCACCGCCGGCGGGGCTGTGTATTCCCCGGCCATGACCGATTTCGTGTTCATGGTCAAGAAAAACGCGTATATGTTCATCACCGGTCCCAACGTGATCAAGGCGGTCACCGGAGAGGAGATCTCCTTTGAAGATCTCGGAGGTGCCATGGCCCACAACGAAAAATCCGGTGTGGCCCAGTTCGCCTGCGAATCAGATGAGGACTGCATTCTCCAGATGAAAACCCTGCTGTCCTATCTGCCTTCCAACAACATGGAAGATCCGCCGTTTGTGCCGTCCGAAGATGATCCCGCCCGCATGGACCCGGCCCTGGATACGGTGATCCCGGACAATCCCAACCGGGCGTATGACATGAAAAATGTGATCCGGTCCATTGTGGATGATGGCGTGTTTTTCGAGCCCCACCAGTATTATGCCAAAAACATCGTGATCTGCTTTGCAAGGCTCAATGGCCGGTCCATCGGCATCATTGCCAATCAGCCCAGTCACCTGGCCGGATGTCTGGACATCAACGCGTCGGACAAGGCCACCCGATTCATCCGGTTCTGCGATGCCTTCAACATCCCCATGCTCACCATTGCGGACGTGCCCGGATACCTGCCCGGCTCCAACCAGGAATGGGGCGGCATCATCCGCCACGGCGCCAAGTTGCTGTGGTGCTATTCCGAGGCAACAGTGCCCAAGATGCTGCTGATCACCCGCAAGGACTACGGCGGGTCGTATCTGGCCATGTGTTCCAAACACCTGGGGGCGGACATGGCATTTGCCTGGCCCAGCGCGGAGATTGCGGTCATGGGGGCGGCCGGGGCCGCCAATATCATCCATGCCAAAGAGATCAAGGCGGCGGATGATCCGGGGGAAAAAAGAAAGGAAAAAATCGCGGAGTACAACGAGCGGTTTTCCAATCCCTACTGTGCGGCTGCCAGAGGATATGTGGATGCCGTGATTGTTCCGTCTGAAACCCGGCCCCGGCTCATTGACGCGCTCGAAGCCATGGCCACCAAGCGGGAATCACGGCCGGCCAAGAAACACGGGAACATTCCGGTATAAAAGGGAGGCGGCATGGACAGAAAAAAGCAGGCAGCGGTCATGGCCGCGGTGACGGCTTACATGACGGACCTTGAAGCAGTCCGGTCCGGGCAGGCGGCAGATGGGTCCCCAATCTGCTCAAAAGAGCCCTGTGGCCGTGGCGTGCCGACCGGTCCCGGGTTCAACCTCTGGGGTCTGACTGGCCGGCAGGTCATGATGCAGGCCGGCACCATGATGCAGCTGCGCATGTTTAAATAAATTTTTTTTGGGAGAAAACAGTTATGACGGAACACACCCAGGTTAAAACGACACAGATGAATTATGATGCCGACCGGCCCCGGGCCGAGAATCCGTTGAAGGTGGAGGATATCTCTTTGCGGGATGGTCACCAGTCCCTGTTTGCCACAAGAGGCAGAACCGAAGACATGATCCCGGTGGCTGAGCGCATGGATGAAATCGGTTTCTGGGCCGTGGAGGTCTGGGGAGGGGCAACGTTCGACACCATGCACCGGTTTCTGGGAGAAGATCCCTGGCAGCGGCTGCGGACACTGAAGCGGTATTTCAAAAAAACCCCGTTTTCCATGCTCCTCAGGGGGCAGAACCTGGTGGGGTACCGGAATTATGCCGATGATGTCGCCAAATTGTTTGTAAAGAAAACCGTGGACAATGGACTGGAAATTTTCAGAACATTTGACGCGCTCAACGACTACCGCAATTTTGAAACCGTGGTGCCGGTGATCAAGGAATGCGGGGCCCATTTCCAGGGATGTATGTGCTATACCCTGACCGAACCCCGCCTGGGCGGCGAAGTGTACAATCTGGATTACTATATCAAGAAGGCCAGAGAACTGGAGGCAATGGGGGCGGACTCCATCTGCATCAAGGACATGGCCGGACTGATGGCGCCCTA
>JAABUD010000195.1 GCA_011389555.1 Desulfotignum sp.
AGCATGGCCATGAAATCGGAATCAATGCCCAGCATGAGGGCGGCCCGCTCATCCTGGGCCATGCCCTGGAGGGCCAGACCCAGTTTGGTGAAATGGGTGAACAACCACAGCCCCGCCACCAGCAGGATGCCGATGGCCACCATCAATATACGGTGGTAATCCACCGGCACCCCGCCGATGACCACCATGCCCTCCATGAACACGGGCAGGGTATAGGTCATGCCCCGGAAACCGCCGTAGCGCAATCCCTCCAGAATGGCCAGGCCGATGGCATAGGAGCTGATGATTTCCGAGATGTTCATGCCCCGCACCCGGATCAGGACCAGGCGATACATGAGAATGCCCAGAATCCCGTTGACGGCAAGGGACAGCACAATGGCCAGCCAATAGGGCAGGCCCAGTTTCTGGAGCAGGGTCCAGGTAACGAACCCGCAGATGATGTACAGGGCCCCGTGGGCAAAATTGGGAATCCGGCTGATCCCGTACACCATGGCAAACCCCAGACCCATAAGGGCCAGGGACACGGAATTTATGGTCCCGTAGACAAGAATTTCCATAACACAACTTTCCCAGATTCAAGGGTCAAAAGAACAGTAAATCCGCTGATATGATTCCCCTGTTATTTCATCCAGGGCGGCAGCAGGATTTCGCCCATGGCAATGCTTTTGGGATACACCACCACCCGTTTGCCGTCCTGCCACTGGAGGATGGAGCCCACGGCCCCTTCCTTTGGATCCGTGGATGGAATCACCTGGTGGGTTTTGGGATCAAACCGGAGCCGGCCGTATACCCCCATCATATCGATCTGTTCCAAGGCGGTGACCACCTTGTCCGCATCGATGGTACCGGCCCGCTCGATGGCATCCTTGAGGACATATACCGCCATATAGGATGAGGAAGATCCCAGGCCTTCAGGTTCCACCCCCCATTTTTCTGCATAGGCGTTGTAGAATTTCATGGTCCAGGGAGTGGCTTCGGACGGGGCATTGCCCGCATTGACCACATTGCACAGGGTGTATTCCCCCTTGCCGTCGGTGGCATCCCAGAACCCGGGCTGTTCTGCTGCCGCCAGGGTGGAGCCGAAGGGCAGGACCGGGATTTTCAGGTCATACCACTGCTTGAGCAGGATGGCACTTTCCGGCATATCCATCCAGATATTGAGAATCTGTGATCCGGTGGATTTTGCCTTGAGCAGGGCCATGGAAAAATCGGTGGCACCGGTGGGAAAAATTTCGGTACCGGTGACTTCAAACCCTTTGGAACCGGCCACCTTGCCCATGACCTCTGCCGCGCCCCTGGCATGGGACACATCCTGGGCCATGATGAACACCTTGGTCAGGCCGTATTTTTCCTTGAGATCCGCAAAGTTGGCAATGATTTCGCCGATGAGATTCACTGCTTCTCCATGGATCCGGAAAGCGTATTTGAATTTGTCATAATTGGCTGCCACTGTCTTGTGATACTTGGGGGTGAGCACCCCGGAGGTGACAATGGACACCCGTTTGTGCTTGGACAAAAGGGACATGGCAGCCAGAGCCGCTTCCGACCGGTTGGGGCCGCCCACGATAAAATCCGCATTCTTGTTGAGAATCAGCCGTTCCACCGCCATGAGTGCCTCGCTCACCGGCACCCCGGGTTCCAGGTCCCGGGTATCGATCACCTCCACGGCAAAGGGCCGTTTTTCACCGCCCACGGATACACCGCCTTCTGCATTGATCTCATCCACGGCCAGACGGATGCCCCGTTCCGCACCCCAGCCGTAAAGATAGGCAGTGGACAAAGGTGCTCCCAGAATAATGGGTTTCTGGGCCATGGCAGACCCTGAAAACAAAAAGATTCCCACTGACACTGCAATAGCAGACCATACATGCAACCTGAAACGCTTCATACCTTTTCTCCTTATGCTGAAAACATCACCATGATTGGTAATGTTTTATCTGCATTTTTCCATAAGCAGCGGGGAGGATCAGCAGCAGGCAACGTACCGGTTGAGCACAAAAGGTGCGGGCAGTTTATATCATCTGATTTTATAATGTAACGTATATTAAGGAATCAATATACCACAATCACATGAACAAACAACAACAAATGAACAGCCTGCAAAAATCGTATGTGATTTGCCGATGGAGGACAAGCGGGCAACTGCCCTGCAATTTGCCATTGGGATATTTTTTGGGGATATGATATAGTATTGGGCATGATGATGGTGCTGAAACCTGATAACGAATACAGGAAAAATAATACAATAATCTGATAATGAAAAAAAAAATACTTGTTACCGGAGCTGTCATTCTGATCTGCTTTGCCGCAGTAATGGCCGGGCTTTACGGATACAGCCGTACGGACCATGCAAAAAACCTGCTGGTTGATCACATCAATACCTTGATTCCCGGCACACTGAAGGCAGAAGGGATTCATGTGCTGGCTGCCGGATCATTTCTCCGTCTGGAAAACCTGCAGCTGCAGGATACACAGGGAAACACCTGCCTGGCATTTGACTCCCTCAGACTGGATCTCCGGCTCAGCGCCCTGTTTGACAAGGTCCTGGAAATTCAGAACCTGCATATTGACCGGCCCAGACTGCATCTTACT
>JAABUD010000196.1 GCA_011389555.1 Desulfotignum sp.
GCATAATCGCAATGGGAGGTGGCAAAGTTGCGGGTGGGCAGGGCCCCCACATCATTGCACCAGTTGGTGATGCCGGCGGTGCCTTCCGGGGTCCAGCCTTTGAACCCGGGTTTTTCCCGGCAGGCGGCATAGGTCTGTTTGCCTTTTTTGAGCAGACCTTTGGGGTCGAATACCGGGATGTCTTTGGTGCCGCGCACGGCGATGGCCTTGATGTTTTTGGATCCCAGGACCGCGCCGATGCCGGTGCGGCCTGCCTGGCGTCCGAAATCATGGGAGATACATGCAAAATTGACCATGCGCTCACCGGCCTCGCCGATGGTGAGAATCTGAAATTCCTGTCCCAGGTCATTTTTCAGGATCTCTTCCACGGCAGTGGAGCCTTTGCCCCACAGATGCCCTGCAGGCCGGACCTCCACCGTGTCGTTGTCAATGAAGATATAGGAAGGGTCTTTTGCCTGGCCGGTCAATATGGTGACATCATACCCGGCATATTTCATGGTCACCCCGAAATGCCCGCCCATGTTGCTGTCGCCGTATCCGCCTGTGGCAGGGGATTTGGCGGCAAAATGGGTTTTGCCGGCTGCCGGCAGAAACAGGCCGCTCAACGGCCCCATGGCAATGACAAACCGGTTTTCCGGCCCCAGGGGGTCTGCGCCGGGCGGGTTTTCATCGTACAGAATTTTGGCGGTGAATCCCCGGCCGCCAATGTATTCGTCCACCCATTCCTGTTTTAAAGGTTCTTTTTCAATAATGCCGCTGCTCAGATCGATCCTGAGGGTGTGTCCTGCATATCCGTATAACATGATGGTCCTCCGATTTTTTCTAGTTGAAACTCAGTGCATCCCGGGGACACACCTCCACGCACTGCCGGCAGTTGATGCATTTGTAGGGCATGCCGTCATCATCCACCTGCATCACATTTTCCGGGCAGGCAGGTACACATGCCAGGCATCCGTCACATTTTTTCATGTCAATGCGCCAGGTGCCCTTGACCAGGTGGATCGCTCCGGTGGGGCAGGCTTCTGCACATGCCCCGCACTGATTGCAGATAGCCACTTCGAAAATGCCGGGTTCGGGAAACCGGGGCATGACCCGCAGCATGGCCTTGGACGGATTGATTATTTTCAGATTCTGCAATGAACACACCAGTTCGCAGGCCCTGCACCCGGAACAGGTTTCATGGTTGAATGATAGTATCATCCCTGTCTCTCCTTGGCTTGAATGGTTGACCTTTTTTTGACCCTGTCCGCACCATAGCATGTTTTGGACAGGGATGTATAACGCATTGTTTTCATGGCAGGATATGAACAGGATTCATATTCATATTCATAATCACTGCTGCCCTGAAAATGCAGGCATTTGCATCTGCCCGAAGGGACAGGCAGTATCCGGGTCAGGCCATGCCTTTTTTGCGGTAGCTGCGCATCAATGACAGGTCCAGGATAAAAAACAGGCCCACAGGCAGCAGCAGAAAAATCAGGGTCAGGACAGCTGCCAGGGACCGGTTGGAGGAAGCCAAAAGCGGCATCAGCAGACCGGTGAAGGATGCCACCCTGCCGCCGCCCATGAGAAATACCAGAAAATATTCTGAAAATGCCACAAGAAAGACCACGCTGCCCCCGGCAACCACTGCCGGCATGAGCAGGGGCAGCTCCACCTGCCACAATATCAAAAAAGGTCCTGCCCCCAGGTTGCGGGCACAGATGCGGTAGTGTTCTCCCATGGTCTGGAATCCTGCCACAAGGGCACGAAACATATAGGGATAGCTGAATATGGCCAGGATAAGCACCACCCCGGGCAGGGTGTCTGCCAGAGACAGCTTGATGAAAAAAAAGTGCAGCCCCATGGCAAAGGTCATTGGCGGCACCAGTGCCGGTGTGAGCAGCAGCCCCTCCAGAACTGCTTTTCCGGTAAAATCGTTTCTGGCAAAAACCGCAGCAGGCCCAAGGCACATGAAAAAGGTGACACCAACCGTGAGCAGGGAAAACACAAAAGAGGAGGCCAGAGAGGAAAGGATCTGTTCTTTTTGCTGCAGGAAAAATGCAATGCCGGAAAAAGAAAACCCTGCAGGCCAGACATCCGGGAACCGCCATCCCGGTGCCAGGCTGATGAGCACCAGCACCCCTGCAGGTACAGCAAAAAACAGTACCAGAAGGAGCAGTGTCAAGGTATGCTTCATAGTTTTCTTACCCCGTTTTCCAGACGCTGGACGATTTTGGCATAGGCAATGATGAAGATGACGGCAAAAAAGAACATCATGGTTAAAATGGCCATGGCTTCGGGCCGCCTGGCCAGGTCATGCTTGAAATACAGATTGTACACATGGATGCTCAGCATGCCCGGCCGGCTTTCGCCCAGGACAAAGGGGATATCAAAAGCCCCGAAACCGTACAAAAACAAAATGATGAAGCTGGTGTGCATGGCAGGTGCCATCCGGGGCAGGACAATGGAAAAAAAGATGCGCACCCCTGATGCCCCGAGCATGGCTGCTGTCTGGATCTGCCGGACATCGAACCGCACCAGCAGGGCCAGCACCAGCAGCATGGCAAAGGGGGTGCCTTTCAGGGT
>JAABUD010000197.1 GCA_011389555.1 Desulfotignum sp.
TCCCAGAGACTATAACGAATTTTATCCTCCTGTGATCGCCAAAAACAAGGGCAAATGGTCTCACCATGAAATCCTTGAGCCCGGCGTACTTGTGCATGTGGCGGATTCAGGAGATGAGGTATATACGGTAAGAGTGGGTGGGGCCCGTTTGATGTCCACCAGCCTGATCAATGAGATCTGCGACATTGCGGACAAACATTGTGACGGATACGTACGCTTCACCACCCGGAACAACGTGGAGTTCATGGTGGATGCCAAAGACAAGCTGGAGCCTTTGAAAAATGATCTGTCCGGCAGAAAATTTGACGGCGGATCCTTCAAGTTCCCCATTGGCGGTACCGGTGCCGGTGTTACCAATATTATCCATACCCAGGGCTGGATTCACTGCCATACCCCGGCAACCGATGCCTCCGGTACGGTCAAGGCGGCCATGGATGTGATGTTCAACGATTTCCAGGACATGAGACTGCCGGCCCAGCTGCGGGTATCCATGGCCTGCTGCCTGAACATGTGCGGTGCGGTTCACTGCTCTGATATCGCCATCCTGGGATACCACAGAAAACCGCCCATGCTGGACCATGAATATCTGGACAAGGTCTGTGAAATTCCTCTGGCGGTTGCCTCGTGTCCCACTGCAGCCATCAAACCGGCCAAGGTGCAACTGGACAACGGCAAGGAAGTCAAGTCGGTTGATGTTAAAAACGAACGGTGCATGTACTGTGGTAACTGCTACACCATGTGCCCGTCCATGCCCCTGGCGGATACCGAAGGCGATGGTATCGTTCTGATGGCCGGCGGTAAAGTATCCAACCGGATTTCCGATCCCAAGTTTTCCAAAGTGGTCGTGGCATTTTTGCCCAATGAAATGCCCCGGTGGCCGTCCATGACGGATGCGATTCATAGAATGGTGGAAGCCTATGCCAAGGGCGCCAACAAATATGAGCGTCTGGGTGACTGGGCCGAAAGAATCGGATGGGAAAAATTCTTTGAGGTGTGTGAACTGGATTTTACCCACCACCTGATCGATGATTTCCGTCAGCAGGCATACATGAGCTGGCGTCAATCCTCTCAGTTCAAATTCTAAGACAGCGTCGTTTTTGAACGGATTCCGCTACGTAATGAAGAAAAGCCGGGGCACCTGAAAAGGCGCTCCGGCTCATCCATTCTAAATCAAAGGAGACAACAATGAGTGACCTTCTTGACAACAAGGAAGAAGCACAAAAGGCTGTGGTGGAATGGCTGAACAAAAAAGCCAAAACCAAATCCAAATTCTATATCAAGGATTTTTACAAGATTTTTCCGGATGACAAGCCCCGGATGATCAAAAAAGTCGTGAATAAAATGGTGGAAGACGGAATTCTTGAATTCTGGTCTTCGGGTTCCACCACCATGTATGGGCTCAAGGGTGGCGGTATCCAGCATTCTTCCGAAGGTGAAAAGTAATAACCCCATACCTGTGAAGACGATACCCCATGCACGCATGCAGTGACAGCGTTCCAGGCGTGGTGGTGGCAGGGCTCAGGGGTGGTTCGGGCAAGACCATCATCAGTTTGGGGATCGCCGCGGCATGGAAACGCAAGCAACTCGAGGTTTCGCCTTTTAAAAAAGGCCCCGATTATATCGACGCCGGCTGGCTTTCCCAGGCAGCCGGCCGCCCCTGTTATAACCTGGACACATTTCTCTGTACCCCCGATGTGGTCCGGGATTCTTTTGCGTCTCATTCTCAAAATTCAGACATGGCCCTGGTGGAAGGCAACCGGGGATTATATGACGGCATCGATACCGATGGATCCACTTCCACGGCGGAGCTGGCCAAGCTGCTGAACCTGCCCGTGGTGCTGGTGCTGGATTGTACCAAAAGTACCCGGACCATGGCTGCCCTGGTGATGGGGTGTCAGCAGTTTGATCCGGATATCCGGATCATGGGGGTGATCCTCAATCAGGTGGCCGGCACCCGGCATCAAAAAAAGGTGACCACCAATATCCAGCATTTCTGCCGGATTCCCGTATTCGGGGCGATTCCCAAACTTCAATCCGATGATTTTCCGGAACGGCACATGGGGCTGGTGACATCCGCGGAACACGAGTCTTCGATCCAGGCCCTGGATGCGGTCCGGGACATGGTCCAGGAACATGTGGATCTGAAAGGACTGTATGATGCCGTGATCCAGGATTGGCACACGGCCGCATCCCTGACAGACACAGCCGGTGTCCGCTCACCATCGCCCGTCTCTTCAGGCTCGGTCCGTCCGCCTGGATCGAAGAAGGTGGTGATCGGTGTGATCAGGGATTCCGCGTTTCAATTTTACTATCCGGACAATCTCGAGGCCCTGGAAAACGCCGGGGCCAAACTGGTGTTCATCAGTCCTTTGACACAGGACCGGTTACCCCAAGTGGATGCCGTGTACATGGGGGGCGGATTTCCGGAAACCCATGCCCCGCAGCTGGCAAAAAACCGCTCTTTCCGGGATCATTTACACGCACTGTCCCGGGATGGACTGCCCATTTACGCGGAATGCGGGGGCCTGATATTTTT
>JAABUD010000198.1 GCA_011389555.1 Desulfotignum sp.
TCCCAGAGACTATAACGAATTTTATCCTCCTGTGATCGCAAAAAACAAGGGCAAATGGTCTCACCATGAAATCCTTGCGCCCGGCGTACTTGTGCACGTGGCTGATTCAGGAGATGAAGTATATACGGTAAGAGTGGGCGGGGCACGTCTGATGTCCACCGGCCTGATCAATGAAATCTGCGACATTGCAGACAAACATTGTGACGGATATGTAAGGTTCACCACCAGAAACAATGTAGAGTTCATGGTGGATTCCAAAGACAAACTGGAGCCTTTGAAAAATGATCTGTCCTCCAGAAAATTTGACGGCGGATCCTTCAAGTTCCCCATCGGTGGTACCGGTGCCGGCGTAACCAATATTGTCCATACCCAGGGCTGGATTCACTGCCATACCCCGGCAACCGATGCTTCTGGTACGGTCAAGGCGGCCATGGATGTGCTGTTCAACGATTTCCAGGACATGAGACTGCCGGCCCAGCTGCGGGTATCCATGGCCTGCTGCCTGAACATGTGCGGTGCGGTTCACTGCTCTGATATCGCTATTCTGGGATATCACAGAAAACCCCCCATGCTGGACCACGAATATCTGGATAAAGTGTGTGAGATTCCTCTGGCGGTTGCATCCTGTCCCACCGCAGCCATCAAGCCTGCCAAAGTGCAACTGGATAACGGCAAGGAAGTCAAGTCCGTTGATGTCAAGAACGAACGGTGCATGTACTGTGGTAACTGCTACACCATGTGCCCGTCCATGCCTCTGGCGGATACCGAAGGCGATGGTATCGTTCTGATGGCCGGCGGCAAGGTATCCAACCGGATTTCCGATCCCAAATTCTCCAAGGTGGTCGTAGGCTTCCTTCCCAATGAAATGCCCCGATGGCCGTCCATGACCGATGCCATCCAGAGAATGGTGGAAGCCTATGCCAAAGGCGCCAATAAATATGAGCGTTTAGGTGACTGGGCGGAAAGAATCGGATGGGAAAAATTCTTTGAGGTGTGTGAACTGGATTTTACTCACCACCTGATCGATGATTTCCGGCAGCAGGCATACATGAGCTGGCGTCAATCCACTCAGTTCAAATTCTAATGTACCTTTGTTTTTGAACAGATCCTGCTGCATATGATGAAAAGCCGGGGCTTTCCGCAAGGTTGTCCCGGCTCCTCCATTTTAATTCAAAGGAGTTAAGACAATGAGTGATCTTCTTGACAACAAAGAAGCTGCAACTGAGGCAGTGGTGGAATGGCTGAACAAAAAAGCCAAAACAAAGTCCAAATTTTATCTCAAGGATTTTTATAAGATTTTCCCGGATGACAAACCCCGAATGATCAAAAAAGTCGTGAATAAAATGGTGGAAGACGAAATTCTTGAATTCTGGTCTTCGGGTTCCACCACCATGTATGGGCTCAAAGGTGGCGGTATCCAGCATTCTTCCGAAGGTGAAAATTAATAACCCCATACCTGTAAAGACGATACCCCATGCACGCAAGCAGTGACAGCGTTCCAGGCGTGGTGGTGGCAGGACTCAGGGGTGGTTCGGGCAAGACCATCATCAGTTTGGGGATTGCCGCGGCATGGAAACGCAAGCAAATCGAGGTTTCGCCTTTTAAAAAAGGCCCCGATTATATCGACGCCGGCTGGCTTTCCCTGGCAGCCGGCCGCCCCTGTTATAACCTGGACACATTTCTCTGTACCCCCGATGTGGTCCGGGATTCTTTTTGGTCTCATTCTCAAAATTCAGACATGGCCCTGGTGGAAGGCAACCGGGGATTATATGACGGCATCGATACCGATGGATCCACTTCCACGGCGGAGCTGGCCAAGCTGCTGAACCTTCCGGTGGTGCTGGTGCTGGATTGTACCAAAAGCACCCGGACCATGGCTGCCCTGGTGATGGGGTGTCAGCAGTTTGATCCGGATATCCGGATCATCGGGGTGATCCTCAATCAGGTGGCCGGCACACGGCATCAAAAAAAAGTGACCACCAATATCCAGCAGTTCTGCCGGATTCCGGTATTCGGGGCGATTCCGAAACTTCAATCCGATGATTTTCCGGAACGGCACATGGGGCTGGTGACATCAGCGGAACATGAGTCTTCGATCCAGGCCCTGGATGCGGTCCGGGACATGGTCCATGAGCATGTGGATCTGAACGGCCTGCGTGAGGCAGTGATCAAAGACGGTCGCAGCGCGGCGCCTTTGAAAAACACAGGCACCGTCAGCTCGCGACCGGTTGTCTCATCGGACACCGGCAGTCCGTCCGGCCCGAAGGTGGTGGTCGGTGTGATCAAAGATTCCGCGTTTCAGTTTTACTATCCGGACAATCTGGAAGCCCTGGAAAACGCCGGGGCCAAACTGGTGTTCATCAGTCCTTTGAAACAGGACCGGTTGCCTCACGTGGATGCAGTTTACATGGGTGGCGGATTTCCGGAAACCCATGCCCCCCAGCTGGCAAAAAACCGTTCTTTCCGGGATCATTTACACGCACTGTCCCGGGATGGACTGCCCATTTACGCGGAATGCGGGGGCCTGATATTTTT
>JAABUD010000199.1 GCA_011389555.1 Desulfotignum sp.
AATTTTAGATGCGCTGACCGGCAATTAGTGAAGCTGCAGCGACCGGATGTGCCGGATCAAATCCGGGAAGGGCGGTTTTTCAAAATTGCGCTTTTTCAGGTAGATGTTGATCTGGTCGTTGAGCACTTCCGTGTCAGGGAACAGCTCCATGAGCTGACCGCTTTCCAGCTCTTTTAATACGGTGTAGCGGGGAACGAACCCCACCCCCATGGATGCCAGGGCCGCATTGATGATCCCCCGGACACTGGAAATCCGGATCACGGCATCACACCCGAAATCCGCGTGGCCGGCCAGGGCATTGATGAAATTCTTCCACCAGCGCAGGTCTTTGTCAAAAGACAGCAGGCGGCACCGGGACAAATCGGCAATGGATTGAATCCGGTGATCATCCATATACGACCGGCTGGCGATCACCACATATTCTTCTCTCATCAACGGCACGCACACCAGGGTTTCATGCACATGGGGAATGCAGTCCACAATGATGTCCAGGTCATCCGACAGCAATGGTGCCAGCAGATACGGGTCCAGAAAAAAATCCACATGCACATGGGGGTGTTTGTTCAAAAACGGCGCCATGCCCTTGATGAGCACGGAGGACCCGAACTCCGACGGGGCCCCCAGGGTAAGGGATATCCGATGCCCTTTGCCGGCGGCCAGGCGGTCCAGGGTATCATCGATCCGGTCGAAAATCCCGGCACACTGCTGAAACAGGAATTCGCCTTCCCGGGTGAGGCGGAACTTTCGGCCGGCCCGGTCCACCAGGTCAAACCCCAGATCCGCCTCCAGTTTTCGGATGGCATGGCTGACGGCGGACTGGGTCAGGCACAGGCGCTGGGCGCACCCCGTGTAGCTTTCAGCCTTTGCCAGGGTATGGAAGGTTTTCAGTTTGTTCAGATCCACCTGCATGCATGGCCTTTATTCAGTGCTTTCCCGCTGTTCGGTCACACAATAGATGCCCTCCCCCTTGAGGGCCGGACGGAAGCACAGGTTGTCGGATTTGCACAGGGCCGGGCGGGTGTCCCCGCTGCGCCACCGGTTGATCAGGCCGGGTTCCCGGATCAAGGGCCGGCACATGGAAAGATAATCCGTAACATTGCCGGCAACCAGTTCCTGTGCCTTTTCAAGGGAACGGATCCCTCCCACCAGGATGACGGGAATGTCCAGGGCCTGTTTATATGCCGCAGCCCCCTGTTCAAAGTACGCTTCCTTTTCCGGCTTGGTAATGCCCAGCCGGCTGGGGGACAATGTTTTGCTGGTGAGAAATCCGCCGGACACTTCGATGGCATCGATGCCTGCCTGTACCAGCCGTCGGGCCGCTGCAACGGAATCCTCCAGGGTCAGGCCGCCTTCCACATCATCCTGGGCATTGATTTTCACCAGCACGGGAAAGTCGGGCCCCACGGCCTGCCGCACGGCAGCCACGGTGTCGCACAACGCCCGGCTGCGGTTTTCAATGGAACCGCCATAGGCATCCTGCCGCCGGTTGTAGACCGGAGACAGAAACTGGCTGAACAGGTATCCGTGGGCCGCATGGACCTGGACCCCGTCAAACCCGGCTTCTTTGGCCCGTTCAGCCGCCCGCACATAGGCGGACACCAGGTTCTGGATATCTGAAGTGGTCAGTTCATGGCGGGGGGTTTTAGACAGTCCGTCAAACACAGAGACCACGTGGGGCGGAGTCCGGGTCAGGGCTTCGGCGGCAAACGTGCCGGCATGGGCCAGCTGGGCCACCATTTTTCCCCCTGCTTTGTGGACGGCATCGGTCATGGATGTCAGGCCGTTGATCAGCTCATCCTTGTATATGCCCATCTGCCTGGGTCCGGCCTGGCCTTCGGGTACCACATAGGAATGCCCGGAAATGATCAGGCCGACCCCGCCTGCGGCAAGATCCGTTACAGTGTCTGTCAACCGGGGGGTGACGGCCCCGTCATCCGCAGCCATCCCCTCCCAGGTCGCGGACCGGACAAACCGGTTGGCCAGTGTCATATTGTTAATCTGTGTGGTGTCGAATAAATCGGTCATAGTTTTCCTGTCTCCTTTTTGGGATTTTATGTTCACGTCCTAATTAATAAAGCACATGCGCCGGCAGATCAAGGGCTCTTTTGATCACCTGAAAAGACCCGGGCCGCAAAATTTGAATTTCATATCCCGGGCTGCCTGTGTTATGGTCCAGGACAGATTGAATCCGTCCGCCAGGAACCGATGTAAACAGGGAGAATTTTCGATCCGCACACAGGCACTGGCAGACAATACACAAATGATTGGAAACATATGGACCCTTTGTTTGAAGAACTGGATTGTCAGCAGACCCGGCTGGGGGAATTGAGCTTAAGACGGCGGCGCCTGATGCAGCTGGACGGCAGAAAAATTTACGAGGTCAAGCTGGGGGATCATTTTCTGATGTCCAGCCTGTTCCATGAGGCGGAAACAAAAATGGCGGAGATCAGCCTGGCCATGGTGACAAAGCCCGACCTGAATGTGGTCGTAGGCGGCCTGGGGCTGGGATATACGGCGGCGGCCGCCCTGGC
>JAABUD010000200.1 GCA_011389555.1 Desulfotignum sp.
CCCGGATTTGTCATCTGGCAGATGACGATGCCGGCCAGCACCTCGGCATGGAGCTGGGCCAGGGTACCGGCCATGGTGAGGGGCGAGGTGGAACCGGCCATGGGCGCCGATGACAGGGCCACTGGAATGTTGTTTCTGACGGCTTCCTGCATGATCTTTGTGGACTGGGTGCACAGTTTCAGCGGGCTGATGGCAAAGGAGGTGATCACGGAAATGATGGGCCGTTCCGCCAGCTTGTCCTTGCCCCCGGCGATCATGGCGGCCATGTCCATGACCTGGTGCAGGCCCTCCTCGTCGTTCACCCCGGACATCACATGTTTGCCGGATGCGGACAGGCAGGCGTAATACATGTTGATGTCGTAGTCTTTTTCATCGATATCCGTGGGGATGCACGGCCGCACCAGAAAATGGATATGTTCGAGCTGATCCACCAGACGGGATACCTTCTGCAGATCATCCAGGGTGGTGGCCCGGAGTTCTCCGGTATCCGGATCCAGAATCCGGATGGCGGCCCCGCCGGTCCCGAGATGGACCCGGTCTTCGGACAGGTGAAGGTCGTACTCGGGGTTCTGGCCGCATAGCACCACCTGCTGCGCCGCCTTTTCGATCCAGGTGGTGACCATGTCCCGGGGCAACTGGATCCGTTTTTTTTCCCGGTCCACGGCAGCCCCGTTTTTCTCCAGCAGGTCCGCAGTGTCGTCCAGGCCCGACTCATAGGTGATGCCGGTTTTTTCCAGAATGGTCAATGCGGCGTTGTGAACGGTTTCTACCTGTGTTTCAGAAAGCGGTGCATACTGACCGCCCTGTAATCCCATTAAATTCATTTCTTTCTCCCTGAATTTGTTTAGATTTGTTTATTCTGTTTCAGTGGTCACCCACGTCATGTATTTTATGTCATGCTCCGGTCCGGGTGTCAACATCCAGCCATCTGTATGACGAATTTTATCCGGTCCATATAACGGAGCAGGAACTCTTTTTTTTACACCTTATCATAAAACAAAAAAACCGCCCGGTCCATCGAATGTATCAATGAACCGGGCGGTCTGAAGAATAATCCGGCAGTGTCCTACTCTCCCGCACAGTCTCCCGTGCAGTACCATCGGCGCTAAAGAGCGTAACTTCCGTGTTCGAGATGGGAACGGGTGTGGCCTCTTTGCTCTAACCACTTTGTGGTTTTCAAGGGGTCTTCAGTCACTTGCGTGATGGGATATCTTATCTTGGAGTTGGCTTCCCGCTTAGATGCTTTCAGCGGTTATCCTTGCCCAACTTGGCTACCCGGCAATGCCCCTGACGGAACAACTGGAACACCATTGGTTGGTCCATTCCGGTCCTCTCGTACCAGGAAAAGATCTCCTCAACCAAATCATATAATCGGGCCTGCGCCCGCGAAAGATAGGGACCAAACTGTCTCACGACCCTTTTATAAAATCGGGCAAACCCAGCTCACGTACCACTGTAATCGGCGAACAGCCGAACCCCTGGGATCTGTTCCAGCCCCAGGATGTGATGAGCCGACATCGAGGTGCCAAACCGCCCCAGCATGGATAATGATCCTTAACAGGAAAATTATCGGTACTGTCATAAAATATGGTTGCCCGCATATCCCCGATTGGTGGACATTTCAGTACTATTACAAACCGAAAGTATCAGAAATACAAAATTTTGTATTTCTGATACTTTCAAAAACAAATCGAAGAATAGACACTCCCAAACTACTGCCAGTCAAGGGATTTCAAATTTTTCGCAAAGGTTCATGACACATGATCCCACCGATATTTTCTCATCCATCCATGGCATGGGGCATTTTGTCAGCCCATCAAAATAATGGCCTGGTCTTATTTTTGATGGAAACGCCCTTATACCAAAGGTTTTCAGCCTTGGCAGATCGTTGAAGAAAACAGGCGTGTCGGTATCCCGCACAGGTAAAGGGAAGTCTTGAGGGATATAAAAAATGCAACGCGGGCGATTTGGTCATTAATACCCTTTGGGCATGGATGGGTGCCATGGGTGTTTCTCCGGTTGATGGAATCATAAGCCCTGCCTATAATATTTATCGACCTGTTAATGAAGATATTTCAAATTTGGCCACAGCCTGTGACCAAATTGATCAGCAGCCGGATGTTTCAAAATCAGCAGAAAAGTCGGGCCTGCAAAATGTGGCACAAGCTGTGCCACATTTGGATGACGGTTCTATTCAGCAGCAAGCGGTAACCAAATTGGTTCAGATTCCCGCTACAGTAAAGAAGAGTTATCTGAAAGGAATACCGGGCAAGTGACTGAATAAGGACATCAGGATGGATCCAACAGAGCCATTATGACGAGACTCTGACGATGGGGTCGGATCAGGCACATTATTATCCAAGGATTCAAACTAACACGCAAAAAGCCCTGACCGTTAAAAAACGATCAGGGCTTTTTGATAAATAATCCGGCAGTGTCCTACTCTCCCACACAGTCTCCCGTGCAGTACCATCGGCGCTAAAGAGCTTAACTTCCGTG
>JAABUD010000201.1 GCA_011389555.1 Desulfotignum sp.
TCATCCGTGATATCCGCCATGTTGATGATCACATTTTTATAGGCCCCCCAGATGCCCATCTCCAATGCCCTTGCCCCCACTTCCACATCTGATTTGGATGCGATGTTGCCGTATTTTGCCACCTGTGCCAATGCGTCCCAGGCAGCATCTGCTGTTTTCATAACGCCCAGCGGGGTATCGATGGCTTTTTTCAATCCCAGCTGCAGCTGTTCAGCGCGAAATGCCCGGTCCGCCTCTGTATCCTTTGGCAGACCCAGGGCCGTGATATAGTCATTGAATGCATTGGTGTCCGCGTCAATCATGGGGATCAGGGTATGGGCCGCCTGGTGCAGCGGGGGAATCAGTTCCCGCATTTTTGCATCCACATCCTCGAATTTTCTCACCCCCAGGGTGAGCTTGGCCACCATGGATCCCAGGCCCGCCCCCATGGCGGCGATGGCCGCTGATACCGATCCGCCGCCCGGAGCGGAACTGCGGGATGCCACATCTTTGATGAATTGCCGGACACTCAGCCCGGCAAGGGGCTCATCCGGTGCTTCGGCAATGATATACTCGATGATCTTTTCTTTCGGGTTGAACGGGGCCACGGAATTCAATCCCAGCCGCTCCACAGCCAGACGCACCTTCTGGTCCTCATCCAGGACAAACAAATTTTCTTTTTCAATATAAAAATCAGCTGCCGCAAGAATGGCTTCCAATGGCACCACCCCCACAATTTCAGAACCGGTCACCGCCACATTGAGCAGGGCCGCCTCTTTTTTCGCCTCCTCAAACAGGAGATGGGGCGGGGTGATTCTGTAATTGTTCAGGTTCACCGTGACCTGGGCCAGGTTGTAGTCGTCCACATACCAGCCCATACCCTTTACCTCTTTGAGCCGGCCCGGTTCATCCGGTCCCCTGCCTGCTTCCCGCAGGTTCAGGGCGATGCGGTGGGCCTGGTTGGGGGTGGACAGCAGATTGACGTTATAGGCGATGAGAAAAAACCGGGCCCCGGTGACCGTGGCCCCCCACTCGGGAATGAATTTCTCCGGGCCGAAATCCGGTTTCCACTCCGGCTTCACAATCCGGTCCTTGATGGCCTCATACTGGCCTTCCCGAATCTGGGGCAGTTTTCTGCGGTAATCTTTGGCGGCAGATGCCTCATACAGGTAGACGGGAATACCCAGCTCATCCGCAGCCCTTTGCCCGAACGCCTTTGAAAGGGCCACGCACTCCTCCATGGTCACATTGGCCACCGGTATAAACGGACACACATCCAGGGCCCCCATGCGATGATGCTCTCCTTTATGGGTGCGCATATCAATTTTTTCCCGGGCCACCCGTGCCCCGGCCAGGGCCCCTTCCACCACCGCATCCGGTTCCCCCACAAAGGTGTACACCGTGCGGTTGGTGGACCGCCCCGGGTCCACATCCAGCAGGGTGCACCCGGCCGTGTTGCGGATGGCATCGGCAATGGCGTCAATGGTTTCCCTGTTGCGGCCTTCGGAAAAATTGGGTACGCATTCAACAATCTTTTTCATGATACAGGCTTCCTTTCTCATTTATTCACGGTTTTGCTGTTATGTAAAATGTAAAAAAACTGTATCACAATCCAGGCTGGTTGTATATACAGGTATACATAATTTATCAACAACCACACATGCCGATCATTTTGGTTTTTTTGAACGGATTGCAGATTGTTCTATCTGTTTGACCCGACACGCAGAATAGGGTAACATAATATTATTTCATATTTTCAATAAAAAATTGGAACCAAGTGAACGTTTTTTTAGGTGATCCTCATGAAAAAAGATATCCTGATAAGAAAAATAAAACAAACCATTCATGATGTGGAGCCGGGTGCAAATATCATCCTCTATGGCTCACGCTCCCGGGGGGATGCTTCCCTTGAATCAGATTGGGACCTTCTTATTCTTGTTAACGGACCTGTTGATGATATTCGTACGGACAAAATACGGCACAGACTTTATGAAATTGAATGGGAAACCGGCGAAGTCATATCATCAATTGTAAGAAATCACGAAGAATGGAATAGTGATCTTTATCAGACCATACCGTTCCATCAAAGGGTTCTTGAACAAGGTGTCAAGCTGTGACAAAAAAACCTGATCGCCTGGTATTATACCGGATGGCCCGGTCAATGGAATCTATGGAAGACGCCCGTATCCTTGCTGATGCCAAAAGATGGAATGCGTGTGTCAACCGACTCTATTATGCCTGCTTTTATATGGTTTCTGCGTTACTCATTCATAATGGGCTGTCATCGTCAAAGCATACCGGTGTGCGCAGCCTTTTTAACAGATATTACGTCAAGTCTAAACACATTCCCAGAGAACTTGCCCGGACATACAATGATCTTTTTGAAAGACGTCAGGAAGGTGATTACATTGATTTTGTCACTTTCCAAGAGCCGCAGGTCCTGCCACTGATTTCAAGGACAGATCAACTCATCCGGCACATTTCTGCTCTCATCGAAAA
>JAABUD010000203.1 GCA_011389555.1 Desulfotignum sp.
TGCCGCGCCTCCTGTATTATCACTTCCTGACCAGGGCCAGGGCCTGTTTCACCACATTATCCACACAAATCCCCAGATTTTTCAGAACCTCTCCGCCCGGCGCTGATGCACCGAACCGTTCGATGCTGACCACGGCCCCGTTTTGCCCCACATATTTGTCCCATCCCATGGCAATGCCGGCTTCCACGGCCAGACGGCGGGGCACACTGGAAGGCAGAATCCGGTCCCGGTAAGGTGCCGGGGCATTGTCAAACCATTCCCAGGACGGCATGGACACCACGGACGTTTTGATGCCATGGACCGATTCCAGCTGCTCTGCCGCCTTCAGGCTGATGTGAACTTCCGACCCCGTGGCGATAAGGATCAGGTCTGCGTCATTGCCCTTGTCCCGAAGGGTATAGGCCCCGTACTGGAACTCCCCGTTCCGTTTTGACACATCCAGGATGGGCAGTTTCTGCCGGCTCAGTATCAGGGCGGTGGGTGCATTGGTGGTGGTCAGGGCCTGTTTCCAGGCCAGGGCGGTTTCATTGGCATCGGCCGGCCGCACCACATGAAGCCCGGGAATGGCCCGCAGAGCCGCCAGGTGTTCCACGGGCTGGTGGGTGGGGCCGTCTTCGCCCACGGCCACGCTGTCATGGGTGAACACGTAAATGACCGGCAGTTTCATCAATGCGGCCAGGCGGATGGCCGGACGCATGTAATCGGCAAACACCAGAAACGTGCCTCCATAGGGCCGGACCCCGGAATGCAGGTACATGCCGGACAGAATGGCACCCATGGCATGCTCCCGGACCCCGAACCGGATGTTGCGGCCGTCCCGGCTGTTTTTCTGAAATTCGGCGGCACCGTTCAGATAGGTTTTGTTGGACGGGGCCAGGTCGGCGGACCCGCCCATCAGCGACGGCAGGTTCGGGGCAATGGCGTTGAGCACCTTGCCTGAAGCAGCCCGGGTGGCCACCGGATCATCAGATACGGAAAATTCCGGAATCTCCCTGTCCCAGTCCTTGGTCAGAAACCCGCTCACAGCGTCCACAAAAAGGCCTGCCTCTTTGGGATACGCTTCCTTGTAGGACAAAAATACGTCCTGCCATGCTTTTTCCGCATTTTCTCCGTCTGTGACGGCTTGGTCAGCCAGGGCTGTCACCGGTTCCGGCACATAAAAAGACGGGTCTTCAGGCATGCCGTAGAATTTCTTGGTCAGCCGGATTTCCTCTTCCCCCAGGGGGGCCCCATGGGCATCGGCCGTGTCCTGTTTATTGGGGCTGCCGTAGGCGATATGGGTCCGGATCTTGATCAAAGAAGGCCGGTCCTGTTCCTGTTTACCGGCCTGAATCGCGGCTTCAATGGCATCCAGGTCATTGCCGTTTTCCACTTCCGTTACATGCCAGTTCATGGCCGAAAATTTATCAGCCACATGTTCCGTGAACGCGATGTCTGTGGCCCCTTCAATGGTGATCTGGTTGTCATCATAAATCAGGATGAGTTTGCCCAGGCCCAGGTGACCGGCCAAAGACACCGCTTCCATGGCCACCCCTTCCATGAGGTCCCCGTCCCCGCACATGCAGAAGGTATGGTGATCGATGACCGTCTTGTCTGTTTTGTTGAACCGGGCCGCCAGGTGGGATTCGGCAATGGCCATGCCCACGGCGTTGGCGATTCCCTGACCCAGGGGACCGGTGGTGGTTTCCACACCCGGGGTCTCTCCGTATTCCGGGTGCCCGGGTGTCCGGGAACCCCATTGCCGGAAATTTTTCAGATCATCCAGGGTCAGCCCGTACCCGAACAGGTACAACAGGCTGTACAGCAGTGAAGAGACATGTCCGCCGGAAAGTACGAACCGGTCCCGGTCAATCCAGGCCGGGTTTTTGGGATTGTGTTTCAAACACTTTTTGAACAGCACATAGGCGGCCGGTGCCAGGCCCATGGGTGCGCCGGGATGGCCGGAATTGGCTTTCTGCACCGCATCCATGCAAAGGGTTCGAAGGGTATTGACCGTCAATTGATCCAGATTTTCCGTGGCATCGACCATAATGTGTTCTCCTGATATGTATAAAGATAGCGGCCTGTGTTACAGGGCTCTCATGAATTCGGGTTTAAGTTTGATTTTTCCGCTCAATGCCTGAGCGATCTGATCCAGGGTTCTCTCTTTGTCCCGGGGAAGCCGGGCCCGGATGGGCAGGTAATTGGAGGCGTGGTTGGCATGAAAAAGCCCTTCCGTCAGATGGGTGGAAGCGATCATCTGGCCCAGTTCCGCCAGCATCTCCTCGGCGGACGGCAATTCGAACCGGCCGGCCTCATGATCGGCATGCAGTTCCGTGCCGGGAATCAGCATCAGGCTTAAGGCCCCCACATAATCGGGATCGATTTCAGACAGGACCCGGCCGGTCTCTTTGGCATGAATCAGGGAGCGTTCTTTTCCGGCCAGGCCCACCAGCACGGTGACCGACAGTTTGATGCCCGCCTGTTTCACCCGCCT
>JAABUD010000204.1 GCA_011389555.1 Desulfotignum sp.
CTGTCCCCTGGGAAGACAAGATCTTTCACCGCACCGACACCTGCCGGGGAATCCCCATCCAGATCTGGGGGATGTAGCGGGCCTGCCGGACCCGGCTGCCTGGCGGGTTTTATGCCGGATCTTCGGCCGTCAGTTCTTCCAGGGCTTTTCTGAAGTCGTCGATGTCTTTGCTTTGGAAGGTTGACCTGAGCAGTCGTTTCAGCATTATTTTATTGTTCAGCGCCTGTATCTGCTGCTTGATATCTGCCGGGGTGTCACTGCTGAACCTGGCATCCAGGGCTTCCAGTACCATTTCTCTGGCATTGTAAAGCATACCTTTGTCCATGCCTAAGTCCATGCCTTCACTCCTGCCTTCAAGCCTTCCTTTCTCTATCCCGATTCTCTCGGCACTTGTTACATATGGCATTTTCTTTTCCTCCTCATAGGCAATCAAATCTTGCGTAAACTGTTTGGTTAAATCATGGGGCAGCATCATCAGCCAGTCCACAAGCCGGTACAGGCAAACGCTTCCGCTTAACACTACAAAAGCGTATCCCGGCTGTTTATTAAATTGAAAATTTTTCGTGCAATGTCGTAAAACTCGTGTGCATTTTCCAAAGTAGGCTTACCATCGGGTAACAAGCCTAAATCGCCTGGATATCGGGCATCGATGTAGAGAGCATCAAGATCCGTCAGCAGATCGGTATCAAGCTCACACTTCAACTCATCCTTGACCATTGCAAAGAGCTTCAATGTCGAATGTATTCGCGGCACGTCACCGGTACTTATTTCCAGAAAGGCCTTAAAGCATTTTTCAACACACTGCTGGGCATGGAACGCCACGATATGCGTTAAAAACTCATCATTTTTGAGATGTTCTATGCTCTTCAAATCAGCAAGTGCCGATGTAATCCAGGCGGCTGCCAATTCATTTTTCATATCAGGCGGATACCCTTTTCCCGGATCTCTTTTGCAAACGAACTGTTCATTGCATAAAATTTTCGGCTCATTTGCTGCGTATGAACCATCAAATCCAGACTGACTTTCATCCGAAGTGCCATGAGTGCTCTGGAAATTTTTCTGACGATCTCCCGTTTTTCCTGATAATTTTGCGGTATAAAATCATCTCTTGTTACCACATACAGATCAATATCACTGTCTTTCCCTGCGGTCCCATTTGCAAAGCTGCCAAACAAAACGACTTGTTCCGGGTCTACAGGGCGTAGACACTCGATAATTTCTTTTTTAAGTGTTTCGCTGTATGTCATGATCCCTCTCGAATAAATTGCCTTACCCGCATAATTTATATCTTAGATCCAGAACCATCATTTGTCAACGTAGTCTATGAGTTTTACCATTCTGCATATGGCAAAGAAGAGTGGTTCCCCATTTGCACAGCGGAGCCCCCGCCGGGGGCGGCCTGCTGCCTCCCATGCCATCGCCCTGACGTTTCCGGGTTTTGACTTGACTGGAACATCAGGGCCGGGTAGAATTTTATCCTGTGTATGACATTGGCAAAAACCCATCGAAAGTGTCAGATATGAGATTTTTCAATACAGCCGGGCCGGTGAATTGCGATGACCATTACTGCCTGCCGCCGCTGGAGCGGTTTGATCTGGCAGAGATCGAGATGCTTCTGGCTCAGAAAAAGTATTTTGTGCTGCACGCCCCGCGGCAGACGGGCAAGACCACTTCCATGCTGGCGCTGGTGGATCATTTGAATGCCGGCGGGCAGTACCGGGGCCTTTACTGCAATGTGGAGACGGCCCAGACAGCCAGAGAGGATGTGGCTGAAGGCATCAAAAGTGTGCTGGTGGCATTGGGGAATCAGGCGGGCAGTGAGCTGGGTGATGATTTTTTGTTAAAGCATCAGGAAGAAATACTGTCTATGAGTGGTGCGCACGATGCCCTGAAAGTCGCTTTGACACGGTTCTGCCGGGCCAGTGAATTGCCGTTGGTACTGGTGCTCGATGAGATCGATGCCCTGGTGGGGGACACGCTGATTTCGGTGCTGCGGCAGATCCGGTCAGGATATCCCCAGCGTCCTGGTCAGTTTCCATCGTCCATTGTTTTGTGCGGTGTGCGGGATGTCAGGGATTACCGGATCCATTCGGGCAGCGGTCAAGAGATCATCACCGGCGGCAGCGCATTCAATATCAAGGCAAAATCCCTGCGCATGGGAGATTTTATAAAACAAGAGGTGGGCCTGCTCCTGCAGCAGCACACGGTTGAGACCGGGCAGTCGATCACCCCGGATGCCGTCGCCTGCATCTGGCATCTGAGCCAGGGGCAGCCCTGGCTGGTCAATGCTCTGGCATATGAGGTCTGTTTTGAGATGAAGGACGGACAAGATCGGACCCGGCCCATTGACAAGGAGATGGTGGACCAGGCAAAGGAAAACCTGATCCTCAGGCGGGAGA
>JAABUD010000205.1 GCA_011389555.1 Desulfotignum sp.
TTCACAGACCTGAAGGACAAAACCGCACTGGTGACCGGTGCCGGCAAAAAAACCGGTATCGGTTATGCCATATGCCGGAAACTGGCAGCGTGCGGGTGCAATATTGTCATCGCCGATCTGGGCCGTTCCGAAGACTGCGCTGGGGATGTCAAGACCGGTGCAATGGATGAAATGACACAGATTGCCGCGGAACTGGAAAAAGACCGGGGGATTCAAACTTTGTGCACCCCCCTGGATGTCACAGACAACGCCTCTATCAGCCGGATGGCGGAAACCGTGCAGCAGGCCTTCGGCCGGGTGGATATCCTGTGCAACAATGCCGGTGCCACCTTCGGGGTACCCAACAGCATTCACACCTATGATGAAACCGCCTGGCTCAGGACCTTGGATGTCAATCTCAACGGGGTGTTCCGGGTGTGCAAAGCCATCATTCCCCTGATGCAGCCGGCCGGCGGATGCATCATCAACACCGCGTCCCGGGCCGGCAAGGTGCCGCCGCTGTTCAACGGAGCCTATGCCGTGTCCAAGGCCGGGGTAATCATGATGACCAAGGTGATGGCCAGGGAGCTGGCCGGCCTGAACATCCGGGTGAATGCCGTTTGTCCCGGCCAGATCAAAACCGACCTGGAACAATGGCGGTTCGGCCTGGAGGCCCAATTTTTCAATACCACCATCGAAGAACAGGAGGCAAAAATGTGCCAGACCATCCCGATGGGCCGGATCGGCGACCCGAAAGAGGTGGCGGACCTTGTGGCATTCCTGGCTTCGGACCAGTCCTCCTATGTGACCGGCCAGGCCATAAATATCTGCGGCGGACAAATCATGGAACTGTAAATACGCACACCAACCATCCTTGAAAGGAGACTTGCCCATGACAACCATCACCGGTGCCCAGCTGGCGGCCCAGGCGTTGATCGACCGAAAAATTCCGTATATCTTTTCTTTGAGCGGGGGTCATATCACCCCCATATACCAGCATCTGGAAAACTCAACAGTCCGGATATTCGACACCCGGCATGAACAGGCTGCCCTGTTCATGGCCGAGGCCTGGGCAAAGCTGTCCCGGACCCCGGGCGTGGCCATGGTTACAGCCGGACCCGGGTTCACCAATGCCCTGACCGGAGTGGCCAGTGCCCATTTCTCCAACACCCCCCTGGTGCTGATCGCCGGATGCGTAGGCCTGGACAACAAGGAGCGGCTGGATCTCCAGGATATGCCCCAGGAAGAGGTGATCAAACCCATGGTCAAAAAAGTCCTGGTCTGCCGGAAACCCGACCGGGTGGCTGAATACATGGATATGGCCTTCCGGACCGCGCAGGCCGGACGGCCCGGCCCGGTATATCTGGAGATTCCCATCGATGTACTCAATACCCCGGTGGACCCCGGGTCTGTCAGACAGATCAACACCCGGGTCGTATCCCGGCCGGCTGACCCGGAAAAGGCGGATGCACTGATCAATATGATCCAGCAAGCGGAAAAACCGGTGGTCATTGCGGGCACCGGTGCCTGGCAGGCCGATGCCGGAGAGATCCTGACCCGATTCATGGAACAGACCGGCATCCCGGTGTTCACCTCTTTGTCTGCCAGGGGACTGGTGCCGGACAGCCACCCCCTTTGCTTTGAAGGCGCTGTGGCAGTCCGGCCAGGGGCCTGTTTTGCCGCCTATCTGGAAACCGACCTGGTCATCATCCTGGGGACCCGGATCTCTTTGTATTACCTGTTCGGAGATATTTTCAACCCGGCAGCCCGGATCGCCCAGGTGGATATCGAAGCCGAAGAAATCGGCCGCAACCGCAGTGTGGACCTGCCCGTAGTCAGTGATGTGCACGCCTTCCTGACCCGGTGTCATGCACAGATTAATAAAAAAGGACTGTCTTCTTCCCTGGTGTCCCGGTTCACTCCCTGGGTGGAAAAACTCCACCAGGCCCATGCCGAGGGCAAAGCCCCGTCCATA
The DNA here is from genome assembly GCA_011389555.1 of Desulfotignum sp. GTDB lineage: Bacteria > Desulfobacterota > Desulfobacteria > Desulfobacterales > Desulfobacteraceae > Desulfotignum. Next base: position 1,955 of record JAABUD010000205.1, read on the forward strand.
AAGGACTGGGAATCGGATCATATCCCCGTCCATCCGTTGCGCCTGGCAAAAGAGATCGATAATTTTATGACCCTTGACACGGATGTGGTGGTGGCGGACGGGGGAGACACCACCACCTGGATGGGCATGACCCGGACCCTGAACCAGCCGGGCCGGTATCTGGATTACGGTATTTTCGGCTCCCTTGCCGTGGGCCTGCCCTATGCCAATGCTGCAAAACTCTGCTATCCGGACAGCCGGGTCCTGCTGGTCACCGGAGACGGTTCCGTGGGATTCAACTTCATGGAGTTTGAAACCGCCATCCGCAAGAACCTGCCCATTGTGGTGGTGATCGCCAATGACCTGGGCTGGGGCATGATCCGCCACAGCCAGGAGCTGCGCATCGGCCATGCCATCGAAGACGGTACCTGGATCGGCCGCGT
>JAABUD010000206.1 GCA_011389555.1 Desulfotignum sp.
CATCCGGTGCATGAACGGGCACCAGAAAGCGCAGGCAGAAAAATTCGATGTGGAAGTTCATGAGATGAAAGACTGGCGGGGACCGCTGAAATTTTCCTTTGACGGTCCGTTGTATATTTCCTTTGACATGGATGCACTGGATCCGGCTTTTGCTCAGGGGGTGTCGCACTGGGAGCCCGGCGGACTTGGAATTCGGGATGTCTTAGCCGTGATTCACAACCTGAAAGCAAAGAACATTGTCGGTGCCGATCTGGTGGAATATAATCCCGTGCAGGATCTCTCCGGGTTGACTGCCATGACAGCTGCCAAAATCATGAAAGAGCTGATGGGCAAAATAGTTTCCAGCTGAACAGGTTCCCAGGATGGTTCTATCGCACCAGCCGCAGGGTCCATCTACCGTAATCACCCATGAACACCTTTATCTGGTCCCCGTTTTTAGCTGCCTCCGCCAACAGGCCGGTCTCAATGTACAGTACAATATTCTTGACCGTGAACCGCTGATAGGTTTTCTTATCAAATGGTTTGCCGATCCGACCGATCGGCCCCTGAAACCCGTGTCATCACCCGAATGCCGAGGAACCGGGAAACACGGTCAGCTCCCCGGTCCGTTCCGCAATAAACGCGGCCTGCCCGTCGGACAGCCGCACCGCTGTAAACAGTTTCGATGCCGTCTCTTCCATCTCTGAGTTCAATTCCGTCTCCGGGTGCAATATTTTTGCCATACAAGCCACTCCTTTTTCAATTTTTGTTTACAGATTCCCTGCAATCAGTTCCTGTTATTTTCCGTCATTGTTTTTGATGTCATCCCATCCTTTTTTTGACCTGCCTGCAGCCGATAAAAAAATGGGTTGACGCTTGATCTTTGAATCTATATATTCCATTTTAAAGATATAATGTCAACCAGGGTACCGGAATCCAACGCGTGGAGCCCCCCCCCTTAGTATGCAAAGGAGTTGTAAATGAAAAAATGGTTATTCCTGCTGATGCTGGCTTTGTTGTGGATCCAGCCGTTGTATGCAGACTCATCATCATCATCCACCGCCACTCAGGGAACCCCCAGCGGTTCCATAACAGACCCCAGTTACAAGTTTGATCCGGTCATTGAAGGGGATGTGGTTACCCATGAATTTACCCTCAGCAATACCGGCACCGCCCCCCTGGAAATCCGCAAAATCGAGTCGGGCTGAGGGTGCACCGCAGCCACCAGCGACCGGCTGATTCTTCCGGGGGAAGAAGGAAAAATAATGGTCACATTTTCAACACAGGGATATGGCGGCAGAATGGTCAGAGAAGTGGTGAAAATCCACACCAATGATCCTGCCTACCGGATATTCACCATTTCCATGTCCGGTGAGGTCAGACAAATAGCACGTCTGACACCGGAGATTGTCAGCCTTCGGGGAAAGCCTGGTGAAAAAATCTCGGCCCAGGTAAAGATCGTCCCGGCTGCTGTTTCGGATTTTGACATCACCAGTGCACAGGCAAAAGTGGGCAGAGACATTGACTTTACCATTGAAAAAAAAGGGACCCCGCCGGACAATTATTTTCTGCTGACCGTCAATAACATAAAAGAAGGGGCCGGCAGGTATTTTGATATCATTGTTCTCAAAACAGACACCATCCCCAAAAGAGATATCCGGGTCCGGGTTTCCGGCCACCTTCAGCCGTAATCTTTTATGCTTTGTTGTGCCCGGCAGGGCATGGCCGTTATTCGCTCTTTTCCCACACCCGAGGCAGGCAATTCTGATTGTTTTCCACGGGTGTGTTTGGTTTAACAGTCTGCAACACCCCAGAAAAATTTCCGGCAAGTGTTGACAAACAAGCCCTACAGCTATATATTCCGTTTTAACGATATATAGGAGGCGATACCATGAACAACCATTGCGGATGTAACCAGCCGGACATCATGATCCTGCCCTGCTCAGGGGGCACCCGGGAGGGCCAGCTTGCCAACCGGGCCGCCTGGGAGCTGACTGGAGAAGGGGCCGGCCGCATGTTCTGCCTGGCTGGCATTGCCGCCCGGATCAGCGGCTTTGTGCAGTCGGCAAAGGATACCGAACAGATCGTGGTCATTGACGGATGTGACACTGCCTGTGCCGGGACCCTTTTGAAAAACCAGGGCATCCGGTTTACGGAACATGTGATCGTCACCCGGCTGGATATCGGAAAAGAAGACGATATTCACCTGGATCCCGATGATGTGGCTGTGGTAAAGCATGCGGCCCGGCTGGCCTGTAAACGGCCGGTCAAAAAAGTGTTTGAATCTCCCAGCCCCCTGTCACCGGGGGACCGGGCCAAATCCAGGCAGCTGGGGGACAAGTGGTGCTGCCCAGCCCCTGCCCTGACAGTAACTGTGATGTAATATATTTT
>JAABUD010000207.1 GCA_011389555.1 Desulfotignum sp.
AGGGGAAGCCAGCAGGCAGCTGAGAACAATCAGCAGGATTGTTTTTTTTATCTGACGTTTCATCACCATACCTTACACCTCAACATCATTGTCTGTGTCCGCATATCCGTCTTTGACAGAGGTCGAAAGATAGATATCGCTTTGTGTCAGATTTTTCACCACTGTAAACGCATACTGCAATCCTGTCACAACAAACCCGATGGGAACCCACAAATAGATATAAAATACCGGCAGCCCCAGGGCCGGTAAGATCCGCCCGCTCTGGTATACCTCGACAATATAGTTGTAGGCATAAAACGACAGAAAGAACATGAACGCTGAGGTTACCGCAGTCATTCCAATCATTAATGCTTTGCGGATTTTTACAGGCATTACGTCGTATATGGCAGACATCCTGATATGCCGCCCATTGCGTGCGGCATAACTCAATCCTGCAAATGTCACCACAACGATAAATATCATGTTCAGCTCGTCGGTGACTGTGATGGCACTGTTGAAAACATACCGGCTGATCACTGCGGCAATGGTATTGACAGTCATGGCGATCACTCCGAGAGCCAGCATGATCCCTTCAAACCTGCTGAGCAGTCCATCGATAAAATCAAGCGTTTTCAGTAACGGGTTGTGGCTTTTTCCTTCTGGTTCATCCATCTTTTCTCCTGAACTGCAAAATAGAGGGCGCATAAAAAGCCCGGGTAATTTTGCTGTCCTCTCCATTTTCAAAACTGTCTGCTGCTCTTGGAGCAGCAGACAGTCGATTGCGGTATTATTCCGCGTTTTCTTCCGCTTCTTTGAGATCGGCCATCATTTGATCCAGCAGTTTTTTGTTTGAATCGCTCTTTGATGCAAACAAAGCCTGTACCTCTTTTGCCGCTTCTTTGAATGGCACACGCTCTTCTTTGGTGAGTGTGACAATCGTAAAGTCCGGGTTGGTTCTGACAATGCGGCCAAGGCCGTACGCATCCAGCTTCTGCGCTTCGCTCAGGATTACTTTGTGTGCATGCTCGGCTGCGGCGAGAACCAGTTTTTTGTCTCTTTCACTGAGTCCGTCAAAAAATGCCTTGTTCGCTGATGCAGATGCATTGAAGTGTCCGTGTCCGGTATAAGTCAATACGTTTGTCAAATGATCCAGACCATAGGCTTCGATCCATACCGTGGGATTTTCCTGGCCATCCACCATATTGGTCTTGAGTGCACCGATCAGATCCCCCCAGGTCATGGGTACGGGCGATGCACCAAACGCTTGATAGGTTTCAACCAGGATGGGGGACCCCGGCATGACCCGCATCTTTTTTCCCTCCAGATCCGCTGGTGAATGAAATGGCTCAAATGTTGTCACCGCCATTTCCCCTTCCGGGAAGATGGAGAGCAGCTCCAGTCCGTGCTGGTTGAAAATCGGCGGCAGCATTTCATTGATGACTTTGGAGTTTTTGAAAAAATAATCAAGCTGTTTCGTATCCGTGGGCATGACATAAGGCAGTGTAAAGAGATCCATCTCAGGAATGGTCCCTCCCATATAACCGGTTGACTGTCCTAAAAACTGCAGGATTCCGGCTTTGGTCTGTTCCAGCATGTCGGCCTCTTCCCCAAGGCTTCCAACGGGATAGATTTTGATGGTATGTCTGGAATTTTCTTGAATAAAGTCCTTGAACGCCGTGGCATAGATCCCCTGGGGATCACTCTCCCCCTCTCCCATGGCATACTTCCACTCCGCTGCATACACGCTGATACTTGTTGCTGCGATCAGCAGACACCCTGTCAGTAATGCGTTTAGCTTTTTCAAGCTCATAAAGTGTTTCATTGTTCAACTCCTTTTTTTCTTGGGGTTAATATACAGGTTTTTGGTTACGCTGGTTTTCACTGGACCTGTTTTCACTGGACCTGGTTTCACCAGCTCACCTTATCACTTGAGGGTTGCATTAAAAATGACAATCGGTCCGCCTTTTCAAAAAAATGGCGTGCCCCCTGGACGAACATTTCCACGCCTTTGGGAAGGACAGACTCATCGATATCGAATGCAGGATGGTGGTGGGACACCTTCATCCCGGCATCCTTGTTTCCCGCAGCAAGGAAAATAAATACCCCGGGTACTTTTGCGCTGAATTCTGAAAAATCCTCACTGGCAATGGTGTGGTTGTCGATAATGGCATTGGCTTCGGGAAACACCTCTTCAGCGGTTTCCCTTGCCAGGTCGGTCATCTCTTTGTGGTTGATCAAAGGTATGTTCTCATGGGTGATATCGATGTCACAGAAGCACCGATGGGTGGCGCATACCTGCTCGGCAATACGGATGAACCGCTGTGTCGGTTTCTCTTCACTGTCCGCCCCCCCCGG
>JAABUD010000208.1 GCA_011389555.1 Desulfotignum sp.
ACCCCGACTGACGAACAGATGTATCCACCGGGATTCGAGACATATGTCACCCTGGAAAACCTGCCGTTTCATCTGTGCGGTCTTTCCCGGCCCGGTTTTTTCAAAGGGGTGGCCACGGTGGTGACCAAACTGTTCAATATTGTCACCCCCCATACAGCGGTGTTCGGGGAAAAGGATTTTCAGCAGCTGACCGTGATCCGGCGGCTGGTGAGGGATTTGAATCTGGATATCGATATCGTGGGGGTGCCCATTGTGCGGGAGCCGGATGGGCTGGCAATGAGCTCAAGGAACAAATACCTGACCCCGGACCAGCGCCCCCATGCACTGCTGCTGTCCCGGTGCCTGGAAACCGCGGAAAAAGCGGTGAAACAAGGACAACACGATGCCCGGAAAATTCTGGGTATGGCCCGTGATATCCTGGCCACGGGAACGGATTTGCAGGTGGATTATCTGTGTTTGTGTGATCCGGAAACCCTGGAAGAGGTGACGTTGATTCAGGATGAAACGCTTATGGCCATGGCCGTGTGGCTGGGAAACACCCGGCTGATTGACAATCGATTGCTGATGCCGTAACCATCCCATCTCCCCCCATTGCAAAACAACCGGCGGCCCTGTTTCGGTAACAGGGCCGCCGGTTGTCTATCGAATTCTCAAATTCAGTTTTGTGTGTCTGCGCTGAGGATCAGGCTCTTTCATGGCACTGGTTGCAGGAGGTCGGTGCCGGACCTTTCCGTCCTTTGGGATCACCGGCATCGATGTTGACCTGTTTGTGACAGTCTCTGCAGTTGCCGTGCATCGCATTTTCGTGAACCATGATATCTCTGCGGTTGTCTTTGTCTTTTTCAAAAATATTGTGGCAATCATGGCAGGTCTGCACGTCATCGCCCATCTTGAGGTCTGCCAGAGGCGCTCCCGTCTCGTCATGATGACATTCACCACAGGAAATGCTGTAATCTTCCGTGTGCTTTTTATGGGTGAATATCACCGGTTTGAACCGGGGCGGTCCTTTCTTGCGGCGGGTATCTTCATATCCGGGTGTCGTGATTTCAAAGGTGTCTTCCACTTCCGTGCCGGCCTGAAGACCGGTAGCGGCAAAAATGGCGGCCATTCCGGCCGCAACCAGAAGCAGGATCAATTTCTTGTTCATCATGCGTACGTCTCCTTATCAGGGTTATTTATTGGTTCCAATGCTGTTCCAAGCACTGGTCGATTTTCAGGATGTGCTGAGTGTAGTCATAAACACACGACAAAGTCAATAAAAAATTCGGTTGTGTGTCATGCCGTTCACTTGTCCGCCCGGGTCGTATTATCTTCGTCGGTTTCATCGGTATCATCGGTTTCATCTGTGGGTTCGATGGGTTTTCTACCGAATATCCGGGCGCCCAGAATACTGATTTCATACAGGATCATGAGCGGCAGGGCCATCATCACCTGAGTGATGACATCCGGCGGGGTGATCAGGGCGGATCCCACAAAAAACAGCAGCAACGCATATTTTCTGTTTTTTTTCAGAAAAGGCACTGTCACCAGTCCCATGCGTGCCATAAAGGTGAGAACCAGCGGCAGTTCAAACACGAACCCAAAGGCCAGCAGCATCTTGGAGGCAAAAGACAGGTATTCCTTCATGGAAGGCATGGCCTGGATGGTGTCGGTGGCAAATCCCAGAAAAAACTGGAAACCATAGGGAAATACAATGAAATACCCGAATGAAGACCCGAGCACGAAAAAAAAGACGGACAAAATGACCACCGGGAACAGATATTTCTTTTCTTTCCGGTACAGTCCGGGCGAGACAAACATCCAGAACTGATAGAACAATACCGGTGTCGCTACGATGATGCCGGCCAGAAGTGATACTTTGAGATAGGTGAAAAACGCTTCCGGCAATCCGGTGAATATCATTCTGGCATTGCCGTCTACTTCCATGGCTGACACCAGCGGCGCTGTCAAAATCTGGAACAGTTTTTCCTTGAACATGTAAGCGATGGCAAATCCCACGCCCACGGCGATAAAAGAGCGGACCAGCCGGTCCCGCAGTTCTCCTAAATGTTCAGTAAACGGGGTTTTGGCTTCGGTTTCCATGGAGGTTATCCGTTCTTGTTTTCTTTGTCAGGATCTGTATCAGCGGTGGCGTTTTCCGATGAAGGGGATTTGTCCGCATCGGCAGCCGTGTCCGGATCTTTGGATTCATCCGGAGAGTCCGTCTCTTTTTTGTCGGTTTTTTTGCGGCGGGAGTCTTTTAACCCATCGTTTACATCCATGGTCGATGATTTGACATCCTGGAGAGTGGTATCCATGTCAATACTGCGTTTGAAATCCTGGGCAGAGCGCTTG
>JAABUD010000209.1 GCA_011389555.1 Desulfotignum sp.
AAGCATTGATTTCAATGACCTTTCCCGTACTCAGCATATCCACCGCTGCATACCGGATTTCAGGGAACTTACGGATGACGTCCCTGGCAATCTGCTCCTGCTCCCGGGTCAGGGCATGGGCTACCTGGTTGGCGCCGAAAGAGAGGTTGGTTTTCCACTGGCCGTAAGCCGGCTCCCTGAACATGGGTGCGATCAGCTCCCCGTCAAAGAACGTCACCACGATGTCACCGTTTTTCACCTCCGGGCAGAATTCCTGCATCAGGATATGGGTATATTTGGAAAGGTACATGGCGATCACCTGATCCAGCTCAGGATCGTCAAAACGGACCCTGTGCACCTGCATCCCGCACCCAAAGCCGAACCGGTCCTTGATAACGAAACACCCTTCATCTTTTGGCAGCCTGGCGATGGCTTCATAGGCCTCTTCGGGTGACGTACACGCAAAGGTCACGGGCTGCGGCGCATCCGGCAGGCGCTTTGTCAGCTCGTATTTGTCTGTCGTATAAAAGGTGGCATCCAGGCTTTCCATGAGCGCACCCCGGTCATCCAGCTCTTTGAGCAGGTCGACATTAGGGGAATCCGCATTCCGGATATCATCGCCCCGGGCAAAGCAGATATCAATATCTGAAAGCTGTAAAGGGCGGTCAAACGCCTTGGTTAGATACTGGTGGGCCGTTACGGGGTCCCCTTCCCATTTTTCCGGCAGCCGCAGCACCGACGCCCGGGTATAAACCGCTCCGTCATGGCGGTAAAGATCACTCATGCTGAAATGATAAAGATCATGCCCGCGGCTGGCTGCCACGCTAAGAATCTGGGTGATGCCTGTATTGTACAGGTCAACATCCAAATCGCTATAGGTTAATTTTTCACTTTCAAAAGCAATGGTCAGTTTTTGTTTCGTCATTTATAGGGTCTCTATTTTCTTACAATTTTCTCAAAACCAGGCCGAGACGTCTTGCGCATTTTTTCCGGATCTGTAAAAAAACGCTCCTTAGCGCTCCCGCCAGCCAATGCCCGGCACCAACCCTCCCAGCGACTCAAATGAGTTTTTAGAAGAAGTATATTTCACAATCTTTCCTGGAAGTCCAGACGTAAAAAAGGAAATCTGACCGGGTTTGCACTGACACACACCATGGAGATATCCCGTTGACAGAAAACACCTTGAAAACCGGCGGGCCGGATCATTTTCAGTGCCGGCATTCAGGCAGATCCCAAAAAACCGCATTGGTTTCCCGGCAATGGGACAACAATTGCTTGAAACAGCTGTTTTTCGCCAGCAGGGATCCCGTATGGGGGATCATTGAAAAAAAGGCATTGCTGCCGACGATGATCAGCTTTTTTCTGGCCCGGGTCATGGCGACATTGAGCCGGTTGGGACTGTTCAGAAATTCACTGGTCAAATGATCCGGATCCGATGCGGTCAACCCGAAGAATATGAGATCCCGCTCCGCGCCCTGGATCCGCTCCACCGTGTCCACAAGGGGAAGCTGGAATCCCTTCGGAGTCAGGCCCCTGTCTGAGGCCATATTCGAAGTCAGGCCCGTGTCTGAGATCATCTTTGAAAGCCGTTTGCGGATTTCGTTGTTCTGGGCCCTGTGGGGGGTGATGATGGCCATCCGGTCCGGGGGAAAGCCGTGGCCGCATATCAGGCGGCAGGCCAGTGCGGCCATGAGATCTGCCTCTTCATCCGATTTCTGGGAACATCCCTGGTGGTCGGTCAATACCAGTGTGACCGGTTTCTCCGGATCCAGGATCCGGTTGAACCACGGGCCGTCACCAAAGGGGTCCTTATATTCTTCCTTGACAGGCCCCAGGTAAAGCCGTGCCCGGTCCACGCCCGGGGCCGGGGCAAGCACGCTGCTGTACCAGATTTTGGAAGGAAACGCGCAGATTTCCCGGTTCATCCGAAAGGTGGTATTCAGGGTGACCTGGTGACAGCCAGGATATTGGTTGCGAATATTGGACAGGATAGAACCGTTGAACCGCACCCCGTCCTTTCCGTTTTCTTTGTCCTTTCCGTCTTCCCCGTTCTCTTCATCGTCGTAGGTTCCCATGACAATGGGGGGAAGCTGATTTTCATCCCCCAGGAACAAAAAATTTCCCCTGCCGTAAATCAGACTGAGCAGGGCCTGGGGTACCGGCACCTGGGAGGCTTCGTCAAAGATGATCCAGTCAAGCGCCAAAGGAAATCCCTTGTCTTTGCTGTTGAAAAGCGAATAAAACCCATATCCGGTGGCGCCCAGAATCAGCCAGGGCCGGGTCGGAAGATCACTGGCATCCTTGACATGTTCCACAGCCGGGGC
>JAABUD010000210.1 GCA_011389555.1 Desulfotignum sp.
GTAGGCGCCGCACAGCCCGGTTCTTTCCGGGGATACCGAGCACACATGGCTGGGGGCGAAGGACTGGCACAGGGTGCAGGAGTAGTAGGTCTCCACATCCTCGTCCCGCATGGTGTCCACCCGGGCATCTCTTGCCAGGTAGTTTTCTCTGGCCGTTTCGGTCATCTTGTCCACATCTTCTTTTTTGGTGTACAGGGTGACCTGGACCTTGTCCACGATCTTGCTGAAATCCTGGTGGAATTTGGCATGGAGGACCACGCCGATGTCCTTGAGGGTGAATCCCTTTTCAATGGCGGCCTTGGAGATCCGCACCCAGGAGATATCCCTTTGTCCGATATGCATGATACCCTGGATATAGTTGATCAGATGATGGATCTGACGCTCCATGATGGGTTCGAAATCGTCCTGGAACTCTCTGCCTGCAATCTGGACAAAAATGCCCAGGGGGAAGGTGCCGCCTTCCTTGACATCGCTAATATCCGGACCTATAATTTCCACCTTGCCGTCTTCGATCTTGTTCATGTCCGCCATTTTCACCAGCTCGGTGCACTGGGTCTTGCCGCCGCCGCACTGGGCATACAGGTCCGCACCCCTGACACGCTCTCCTTCATAGGCCGGGCCAAAGGCGCAGGGAATGTCGATTTCTGACACCTGGACCTTGAGTCCTCTGACTTCCACGGATTTCTGGACCATGTCTTCGTGGGCCACCGGGGCCACCACATGTTCGTAGGTACAGATACCTGTGGGCAGAATCTCCGGAATTTCCGTGTCAGCAATGGTGGGGAATCCCCAGTTGACGCAGCCGGCTGCGGCCACGCCCCATTCCGTGCCCACATCCCCCAGGGCGTTGACAAAGGCGAACACCCGGTCCTTGTTGTATTTGAGGATGGTTTTATAGTCACCCGGTTTCACACCGCCGAAAGCCATGGCCGCTCTGTTGGCAAACCCCAGGGCAAACACGGCCGAGGAGATGTCCGGACCGAACGGCACGATACGGGTGTTCCACCCGATCTGCATCCCGGCGTCCAGGCACTGCTGGATCAGGGTCTTGCCGTTATGGTTGGCCGCACAGAAGATATACAGAGACCGTTTCTGGTAATCTTCCACGATCATCTTGGCAATTTCTTTGTTGGGGGCGGCACCCACCATGGCGGCAAAACCGGGGGCGGACCCATCCACAAATTCCACACCGCGTTTACGCAAAATAGTGTCATCTGCCGCGCCTACCCAGATCTTTCCGTTTTCAATATCCGGATCTTCCTGGGCAATGTAGAAATCCGGCTCATAGAGATACCGCAATGCTTCTTTGACTTCATAAGAGAGGATACCGGCCATACCGGCATCCAGAAGGGGGCCCAAGTACGGCAGCCAGTTTTTCAGCTTGATATGGGGCGGCAGCAGGTTTCTGGCAAAAGCCATGGGTTTTTTCAGGTCTTCCAGGGTTTCACATTTCAACCCGGTAAGTGAATAGATGACCGGTAAATAATAGGCAGTATTCGGGAATCCGATTTTGGTGCTGGCATCATAGGTCTGAAGCGCTCTCTCAAGTTCACCTTCAACCTGTGCAACCACTTTGTAGCCACCCTGAATGGCAGCAAATGCGATTAATTTAGACATATTCTTCTCTTCCTCCTTCGTTGAGGATTTATAGTTATTACAGGTTCATTTTGCCGTATCAATTATGCTTCCAGTTTCTGACGATCCGCCATATCCATCAGGACACGCTCTCTGGCCTTGTCGATGCCCAGTTCTTTTCTCTTTTTGTCGATATGGGCGATCATCAGATGTGCATGCTTGATGGGATCGGGTTCCACGTCCCATTTGCCGCCGTAAATGCCTTCCAGCTCCTTGGAGATGTAATCATGGAAGACCGGGGCGCCGGATGTGGGCAAGGTGCCGCCAAATACCGTGTAAACCCCGGAGGTGACAAAATAGTGACCGATGGAGATCGCTTTTTCACTCATCCATTCAGGCGCGGATCCGGCAACAGGCAAGTCAGCCAGATCATTTCCCAGACCGCCGGCCTTGACCACCTCGGTGGCTGCCAGCAGGATTCTGGAGTTGTCCACGCAGGAACCCAGGTGGAGAATCGGCGGAATCCCCACGGTTTCACAGATTTCCGCCAGACCCGGGCCGCAGTAGACCTGGGCCGCTTCCGGTGTGAGCAGTCCGTGGATGGCCGCGGTGATGCCGTCGCAGCCCGTGGTGAGCACCAGGACATCGTTTTTGATCAGCTCTTTCAACACCTTGATGTGCATTTCATTGTGGCGGGAGCGGGCGTTGTTGCA
>JAABUD010000211.1 GCA_011389555.1 Desulfotignum sp.
GACCCCGTTTTCCTGTGGTATGAGGTAGGTGGGTTGAGGGGTCCACTCCTCACTCCTCATACCTCTTACCTAAACAAAGTGTCTTGCAGGTCCTGGCGGGTGGGGTCGGATTTGAGGCGCACGGGCTGGGCCGGGATCAGGCTGACGGATAAAAAGGCGGTGTTTTCCGTGTAATCGCCCCGCTGGTCACCATCGGTACTGAAGTCGTCTCGGGAAACCGTCAGGTTGAACCGCAGCCATTTGCGGGCCAGCCAGGAAAGGCCGGCTCCCACGGTAATGGTGTTGTCTGTACGGTCAACAAGGGTTTCTGAATATTCATCCCGCTGATAAGAAGCAAATACATTGGAGGACATGCGTTTGAGCAGCTGATAGTTGAGTTGGGCACCGGCCTGGTAATAAATGCTGTACCCCAGGCTGGCTGCATCTTCATTGTATTCCCCGTATCCGCTGGAAGCGGTGAGAGAAAAGGATCCCCGGGGACTGAAATTGAATACCTTATAGGCATCCAGTTCCAGGAAGGGATCTGTTTCATCCTCATTTCCACTGGATTCATCCCATTGGCTGAACAAAATGCCCACGCCAAGGTTGATGCCTGAATCTTCGGTCACGTCCCACTCAAATCCCACAGAGGGATTATAGATGTGGTGGTCCCCGATTTCTCTTTCTGAATAGGTATGCCTGTACTGCACATATCCGTTCAAACGCCGGGAAAAACTCCGGATGTACCGCAGGTCACCGCGATAGGTGTCAATGTCATCAGTTGAATTGTCAAAATCTGTTTTTTCATAGGAAATATTGGATGAAATGCCGTTCAAAGGTGTCACCCAGTAGGTGATGAATGCAGACGGGCTGTATTCGGTATATTCATCTGCATCTGCATTGTTGTAATCATCAAACGCATAGGTAAAGTTCAGGCCCATTCTGTCTTTTTCACCAAACTGGTTGGTGATGCCGGCAGCGGTTCTGTTTACATTATGCTCTCTGTAGTCCCCTGTCCTGATCTGCTGGTCGAAACTGTTGGTGTAGGACTGGGAAATATAGGCGGAGGTGCGCTTGGTAAGCTGGGTGTCCAGGGCGGCAAAGGCGGAATTTTCCCAGGATTCACCGGCCTGTTTTTCATCTCTGGTGGTATAGGCCAGGTTCGTATTCAGGTTTGTTTTTTTGGTCAGCCTGAATGCACCGTCCAGAGATGCATTGTGCTCCAGGCCGTCACGGTTATCCAGATTTTTATAATACAGGTATTCCGGGTTGTAGTTCAGGTATACCTCATATCTTCTTTCAATGAATCCCAGAGAAAATCCCAGGCCCACGGATGTGATGAACTCTTCCTGTTCATTGTCGGCACTCTGAAAAAAATTGTCACTGTATTCTTCTGAAATGATCAGGGTGGGCATGATCTGGGTGACCACCCGTGCCTGGGCCACGGCGCATAATAGAAAAACAAAAACAACCGCAGATAACAGGACAAAGCTTTTTTGGAAGGGACAGTTTTTCAGCTGCATGAATACCTCCTTGATAACGGCCATGCCCTGCCGGGCACAACGAATCATGAAAGCTGTTAGCTGTTAGCCTTTAGCTTTCAGCTGAGTACTGATGGCTGACGGCTGTCAGCTTTCATATAAAAATATTCTGGTACGCAGGGCAAGAGGGTCTGCCGGTGTGCAGGGCAGGGTTGTGTGAGAAGCGGTTACGGCACGATGATGATGTCATCCGCCTGCAGGAACATGTCGCTGCCGAGCTTGCCCTTGATAATATCCTTGTAATCGATATCGATGACGTTTTCCTTGCCGGCGGCATCTCTGCGGAACAGGATGATTCTGCTCTTGGAGGCCCATTCGGTGAATCCCTGGGCCAGGGCAAAGGCCTGGACCACGGTGAGCTTTTTGATCAACGGGTATTCTCCCACTGCCTGGACTTCCCCCAGGATATAGTATTTCTGGCTCACCGCATCCACAAGGGTTATGGTGACAGTGGGGGCTTCCACATAATCTCCCAGTTTCTGCTGGATGACCTCTTTGAGTGCCACCGTGGAAATCCCTTCGGCCTGGATGTCATCCAGCAGAGGAAAGGTGATTTTACCGTCTCTTCTGACCTGGGCTGCTTCCAAAGACAGATCCGGTTCTTTCCAGGTGGTGATGCGCAATATGTCACCGATGCCGATTTTGTAATCTTCGGC
>JAABUD010000212.1 GCA_011389555.1 Desulfotignum sp.
CAGGTCGACAATTTGCTTCTTTTTGTTTTCATATAAGTTTAGTATCTCAGTCGCTTTGGTCTGATTCTTATTGGCCTGAGTCTCAACGGCTTTCAAGAAAAACTCGCACCAGCCGGTCCAGTCATCACTGCGTGAAACTGCCAGGAGTTTGTCATAATATTCATCACGGTTTTTTTCAAAAAATGCGCTGATATAAAACATTGGAGAATGAATTAAGCCGATTTTATACATAAAAAGTGGGACACACATTCTCCCAAGTCTTCCATTTCCATCCAAAAAAGGATGCAGCGCTTCAAATTCAGCATGAATAACAGCAAGTTGGACCAGGCGGTCTGGGTAATCATCGTGAATGTATCTTTCCCACACACTCATGGCATCAGCAAGCTTGTCAACAGAGATGGGAACAAACTTGGCATCCTCAATGGTACAGCCGGGGGGACCAATCCAGTTAGATGTTTTTCGATATTCGCCTGGTGCCTTGCCATGCCCTCGAACCCCAGATAGCAAAATCTGATGGGCCTCTTTTATTACCCGCTGGCAGAGTGGCAAATCTTTTAGCATCTCGATGGCATGCCACATGGCTTTTCTGTAATTTAAAACTTCATTAATATCAGCTTCGCGCTCATAAGAGAAACCCTTGGGATTCTTTTCAGCCTCATATTCCAGAACTTCTCCCATTGTTGCCTGGGTGCCTTCGATTTTTGAAGACAACACAGCTTCCTGTGTCGTCAAGGGGCTCAATAGAATGGATGCATTGGGAATAGCTGAGAGGGTTCCATCATATCTTGCAAGGGCTGCGTTTGCCGGCCCGATCAGGGGAATCAATCTGTTCCACCCTATCTCTTTAGGAGGGAATTTGCCATAATGATATATTGTTGAAGGCATCAGTTATCCCATTGTCATCTTATTTATTTCTAAAATCGATGTTGATTAAAATCCTCTATTATCATTCTTTACTACTTCTGGTGAAAATCTTATTGATGCCATTTGTATATATATGATGGCAATATGTCTGATTTTGACCTGATAATCAAGGCGAAACAGAAAACGGTTCTTTGTGATTCATTGCTGAACAGAAAGCGAACGAACCTTGTTTTTCAGCATCACCCGCCCTGCTTATTCTCCTCAAACATCTCCACGGGCATGGGATACCGCAGCTCCCATACCATCTGGATGGGCCGTTCTTTTTGATGGCTCACATGCCTGGCCGGCCCTAAAAACACAAACGGCACCGTACAGTTATTGTGTTTTTTCTTCGGCCGGGCAAACACCAATATGGTGTATCCCCGAATCTCGTGATGCACCAGGTTCTGTCCGGTGGGCGAGTCCAGGGCTGTGTTGGACTGGGACTCCCAGTGCAGCAGGGACCGGCTGATGGGATAATCCGCATACATGGTGGTGGGGGAAAACTCTTTTTCGGTTTTCTGGAACGTGATCAGCAGAGCATAGGCCTTGATATCCTTGAAATGCAGCACCCCGGTGCCCTTCTGCCCGGCAGAGGCCAGGGTGGCCCGGTCAAATGCGGCCAGGATATCTGTGGCGCTGAATTGGGCATGCACCTCCAGGGAGCAGGGAAACGGCAGATCCGGCACGATCCCGGCAACCGGAGAGACGTCCCGGGCCCAGGCCAGGATTTCATCCATATCCCGGAGAATGGAAGGATTTTGTATGAGGCGGTAGAACGCATCCGACAGATCAGCAAACCCAAACCGGTCCGCTTTGTCGCCCCACAGCCGGTAATATATGGCATTGGCCTGTTCTCCTGCCAGCTCCAGGGCGCCGGAAACATCTCCGGAAGCCAGCCGGCCAATGATCTGCCGCAGCCGCCCGATCTCCCCCGGCCCGGAAATAAATGCGGCCCTCACCAGGGATCGTTTCAGCCAGGTCAGATCCGGATCAGACGGGGCCGGTGCCAGCTGTGCCCTGGCTTTCCACCCGGTCCACGTATCCGACACCAGCAGCCGCTCCGGTTCATATTCATGATACTGGACAAACCTGCCAAAGGTCAGGGCCTGCCCGGTTTCCGATGTAAAGGTCTGGAGCCGTTCCGGCACCTGGGCTGCCAGGTTCTGCAGGTTGGCCCGGATGTTCTCCAGCACATACCCTTTGGATATCCGGTCAAACTGGATGGCACACCCGGCCGG
>JAABUD010000213.1 GCA_011389555.1 Desulfotignum sp.
TTACCCGGAAATCCACCACCGGGCCCGTGGAAATATTGATTTTCAGGTCGGATAGCGTACAGGACGTTTTGGTACCCATAAAAATGGAATTTACAGATGCTGAGGTCGGGATATGAATAAATTGTTCCGGGTCATCGGGTAAAACAATTTTTTCAACAGGATAGTTTTGACTGGTTAAGTCATAAAAGAGATCATCGGTTGAGGTGGATATTTTGATCGGCCCTTTTTTTCCGTTTTTTTCAAGGTGGAGAATGATGTTTTCCTGGAGCACATCATCATCTTTGAACGCTTTGCTGCGGGACAAAAACAAATGGATCTGCCTGATGGCGGACTGTGTCAGTAGGGATTTTCGGAACCGGCGATAATAGGGCCCGTTGCAGAAGCTGCGCGGAACGATGGCAACCAGCTGGCCCCGGGGTTTGAGCAGAGACAGCGACAATGCCAGGAATGCGGAATACAGGTTCACCGTTTCAATGCCGGCCCGCCGCAGGGCGGAACGGTGTTTTGAATCACTTCGGATTTTTTTGTAGGGCGGATTTAAAATAGCATGGGTGTACCGGGGAAGCGGTTTGACAAAAAGGTTGCCGGATATCCCTTCAGATGCGGCAAAAATGAAATCGGAGATGTCTATATCCATGGAAAAACCGGAGATGTTTTCATATTTTTCCAACGTCTGCATTAGATATGGTTGCAGGAAAGGATCGATTTCAAACGCATCCAGATGGACATCCTTGAATTTGAGATCACCGGAAACCCACCTGTCCAAAAAAGTACCACAAAGAGAACCGATTCCTGCGCCGGGGTCAAGCAGACGGCAATGGCTGTGGCTGTTTGTGGTGAACAGTCCCGCCATGAATCGCCCAATGGTTGCCGGGGTGAAAAATTGACCCAGCCGGGATTTTTTCTTCGGGTCGGTTGCTTTTGATATGGCCAGCCTTGATTGTTCAATATCTGAAAGCAATCCCGTATCTCCTTGGTATATGTTTTTTTTCAATAGTTGCATTTATCGTTACCATAAGTACCGGATTAACTCAAGGATTGACAGATATTCAGCAGGATGGGTCATTGCTTGCACAGCGGGAGCCTCCGGTGGGGTGCCTTGCTGACGGACTGTCGGAGCCCGGCAGGGATTCCTGGCCGGCAGCAAGGCACCCCGCCGGGGGCGGCACTCTGCCAAACAGGTTGTTTTTTGTTCTGTCTGTGTGTCCGGCATCTGCTGAGATTCTGAATGTGTCCGGTTGCCTGATTTGCCTGATCGGTCGCCCTATGGATGACCCAGGTTGGACTGAAAACTACAGCATCAGGGATGTCAGGTATTTCAGGCCGTTTCTGATTTCAATCTGCCCGGCTTTCTGTTCCTGTTTCAGATTTTTGACCAGTTGAATCCCCGGAGTGTGATACCGTTTGTTGAAATTGACAAGGGATCTGGCCGGGGATGAGTCGGACAGCTTGACCTCGATCATCAGTTCCGGGCCTCTGCTGCCGGCAATGCAAAAATCCACTTCCGCCTTGTCTTTGGTTCTCAAATAGTGCAATGTGCAGGGTTTGCCCAGGTAATCATTAAGCCCATACACGTGTTTCAACAGGGATACTGCCACCAGGTTTTCAAATTTTATCCCTGCATCTCCCTCCACCATGCCGGTGTCAAAAAAATAGATTTTGGGTTCCTTTACAATGGACCGGGCAATGTTTTTTGAATAAGGGGCGGTGCGGAAAACAATATACAGGGATTCAAAAATCCGGATGTATTTTTTAACGGTGTTGGGGGATATTCCCGCATCCCCGGCAATGGAGGTGTAGGATATTGGAGATCCTACACGGGACCGGAGCAGTTCAAGCACCAGAGAGATGGCCTTGAAATCGTGGATTTTTTCAAAATCAAGGATATCGGTTCGAATGAGTCCATCAATATACTGCATGCGCCAGCGGTTTGTCTCAACCGGGTCATCTTCAAGAAATGGTTCCGGAAACCCCCCGTGAACAAGCAGTTTTTCCATCCCGGCATTTTGTGGATCTCATCCAGAATCAGCAGGTCGGTGTTATCCAGCCAGGCCTGGGCGGTTATGATTTTTCTGTCTTTGATATGATCATAATTGAGATAGACGCTGTTGGGAAATGATGCGGCAATATCCTGAGCCAGCCAGGTTTTTCCCACCTGACGCGGTCCTGTCAGGAACACCAGCTTTTTGTTCAGGTCTTTTAGAATGAATTTTTTCTGGTACCTGTCCACAGTCCCTCCTTCGACTATTACGCATTAAAATGCAAAATAGTCAAGACTATTTTGCAATGCAGTTCAAAATAGTTGAAATGGTTTTTGATAAATCTCGGCCCATTTTCATTGACATATTGATCTGAACACAGCATTTTGTTGACATGTTATGGTTGGATGGGATCATACTGGCTGGAATGGTAGAACTGAGATAAAAGAAAATGTGACATGCTTTATTATCGGAAAATGGGATCAGGGCCGCCGGTGATTCTGGTCCACGGCCTGCTGGGGTCCTGCGCCACCATGGGGATGCTGGCAAGGAGTCTGGCCCGGAAGTTTGAAGTGCTGGTCGTTGATTTGAGAAATCATGGCAGCTCTTTTCATGCCGCCACCATGACGTACAGGGAGATGGCCCGGGATCTGGTTCGATTCATGGATGAAAAAAAACTGGTGTCCGCCTGTGTGGCCGGCCATTCCATGGGGGGGAAATGCGCCATGCAGCTGGCCATGGATTTTCCGGACAGGGTAAACCGCCTGGCAGTACTGGACATGGCCCCGAAAGCATATGAACCTTTGTGGAAACCCTATATCCGGGCTATGCTGAATTTGGATCTGTCACAAATAAACCGGCGGGACCAGGCTGACCAGCAGCTGGCAGCGGCCATCCCAGACAGGGATCTGAGAACATTTTTTCTCCAGAATTTGAGAACTTCCGGCGATAATACCTTTTTTTGGCGGTCCAATCTTGCAGCGATCCTGGGATTCCAGGATGATATCTGTGCCAGGATATCCGGCAGCCCCTATCCCGAAGAAACCCTCTTCATCAGGGGAGGGGAGTCCGATTTCATCCAGGACACAGACTGGGATGAGATCAAAAGTCTGTTCCCAAAGGCCATGCTCAAGACCATTGCAGGTGCAGGCCATCTGGTGCACATGGAACATAAGGTTCTGGTCACCGAACTGCTGGACGCATTTTTTAGGGTAAAAGGGTAGTGTAATATGGTGCTGGAGATTACCCCTGACATTCAGATTGCTGACAATGAAATTGTGCTGGAAGCCATCCGTGCCCAGGGGGCAGGGGGGCAGCATGTCAACAAGGTTGCCACGGCTATTCACCTGCGGTTTGATATTGCAGGCTCCAGCCTGCCCGAAGAGGTAAAAACAAGGCTTTTTGCATTCCGGGACCAGCGTATTTCCAAGGAGGGCATCATTGTCATCAAAGCCCAGCAGTTCCGCAGCCAGGAAAAAAACAAAGAAGATGCGTTGGAAAGGCTGAAACATTTGGTTATCCGGGCCATGACCCGGCCCAAAAAGCGCAAACCCACCCGTGTGACCAAAAGAGCCCATAAAAAGCGCCTGGACAAAAAAACCAAAAGAGGCAGTGTGAAGCGGCTGCGGGGACCTGTATCTTCGGAGGACTGAGAAATGACTGACCTGATCTTTGCCGGGATGCCTTTACAGACAGGCATGCCGGATAAACTGAAGTAGTAAATACGAAAAGAAGAGGAGATATCAGATGCGGCTGGGCATGCATACATACAGTCTGTATCATCATGGAGTGGCTGAAGACTGGGCCGGGTTTGAACTGCCATGGGAGCGGCAGATGACCTTGTTTGAAATGATGGATTATATCAAAACCCTGGGACTGGAGGGGCTTCATTTGGATGCCAAAGCACTGGACCGCATGGATCCTGCCTATTTTGAACAGGTTCGGCAGTATGCGCAGGACAGGGATTTGTATCTGGAGTTCAATTTTGCCCTGAAAAGCGGAAATTATGACGCTGCTGTACAGTTTGACATCCAGGAGGGTGTCACCATTGCCCATGGCATCGGTGCAGATATCACCAAGGTCGGTATGAATTTGAAGCGCCCCCGGCCAGTGGCGGCCGGAAAATTTCATCCGGAGATGATGACCCAGTTGGAAAATGTTGTTCAGAAAGTCACGGCTGCCCTGGATATGGTGGAGAAGACCGGGATGAAACTGGCCCTGGAAAACCATACTGATGCATTTTCAGAAGAGGTTCTGTGGGTCCTGGACCGGATCGACCATCCACTGGTGGGGGCCTGCATTGACACGGTCAACGGGATACATGTGACGGAAAATCCCATCACGGCCGTAGAAAACCTTGCCCCCAGGGCATTCACCAATCACTTCAGGGACAATAAAATTGTGATCACGCCCTGGGGACTCAAGTTTACCGGCGCGGCTGTGGGGGAGGGGGATCTGGATATGAAGCGGGCCTGGGAGCTGATCCGGCAGAATCCGGACATGAACAGAATCAATATCGAGCTGGATCTGGACTGCCCCCTGGAGAGCATGGAAGCTGCCATGGCATTTGAACGGGCCGCATTAGAGCGCAGTGTGGCCTATTGCCGGGATGTTCTGGAGATCTGTTGATATCACCGCCCGGCCGGATCTTTACACGGCATCCAGCACCTGTCTGACTTTTGCAGCCAGTTCATTGACGTTGAAAGGCTTCTGGATGAACTGGATGCCTTGTTCCAGAATGCCGTGATGGGCAATGACATTGGATGTGTATCCTGACATGTATAACACCTTCAAACCGGGATGGGTTCTGCTGATTTTGCGATACAGGTCTTTTCCGTTCAGGTCCGGCATGATCACATCTGTGAGCATCATCTGGATGTCTCCTTTGTGGGCCTCAGCCGTTTCCAGGGCCTGGCTGCCGCCGTCGGCCGCAAGCACCTGGTATCCGCTGTTTTCCAGAATGGTACAGGCCAGCTGCCGGACCTGATCGTCATCTTCCACCACCAGAATGGTTTCAGTGCCCCGGACTTTTTCAGCCTGGATTTCAACAGGAGAGGCTTCCCTGTTTGCGTGGTCCGGGGCCACGGGCAGATAAATTTTGAAGGTGGTGCCTTTTTCCGGTTCTGAATACACCCAGATGTTTCCCCCGTGCTGCTTGACAATGCCGTATACCGTGGCCAGTCCCAACCCGGTGCCGTTTTCTCCTTTGGTGGAAAAAAACGGTTCAAAGATGTTTTCGCATGTCTTTTTGTCCATGCCCGCTCCATTGTCACTGACCGCCAGCAGCACGTAATGGCCCGGGGTCACTCCCTGGCGGTGTTGTGCATAGATGTCGTCCAGGTACTGGCCGGAGGTCTCGATGGTCAGACGGCCGCCGTCAGGCATGGCATCGGCGGCATTCACCGCCAGGTTCATGATCACCTGTTCGATCTGTCCGATGTCCGCCACCACGATCCCGGGATCAGCGGACAATGCCAGGGTGATCCGGATGTTTTCCCTGATGGTGCGTTGCAGCAGCGGCTCGAAATTTTTCACCGCCAGGTTGAAGTCCACCGGTTTGACCGACAGGGTCTGCTTGCGGCTGAAGGCCAGCAGCTGCCGCACCAGGTCCCTGGCACGGAATCCGGCTTTCTGTATGATGGACACGGTTTTTTTTTGGGATTCAGCCAGCTGCGGGTCTGTGAGCATCAGGTCGCTGTATCCCAGGATGGGAGACAGCAGGTTGTTCAGGTCATGGGCCACGCCGCCGGCCAGACGGCCGATGGATTCCATTTTCTGAAACTGCCGGTATTGCGTTTCCATCTGCGCTTTTTCTTTTTGGACCTGTGTAAAGGATGTCAGGTCCAGGTCGATACAGAACATCTCTTTTTCACCCTGGTAATTGGTGATCATGACATGACTGGAAAAAACCGGTACCGGTTCGCCCCGGCTGTTCTGAAGCATGATTTCTCCGGCGGGGATCGGGATGTCTTTTTCAAGCCATGCCGTTATATTCTGAACAACCGGATCCCGCATGTCAGGAGGAATGATGAGATCTTCCAGTTTTCTGCCCATGGCCTGGCTTTTGGAATATCCATACACCCGCTCACTGGCGCGGTTCCAGAAGATGACCTGCCGGTACCTGTCATATCCTTGAATCGGGATGCTCTCCACGGCGTCAAACACGGCATAGAGACGGGCCTGGCTTTGTTGCAGTTCGGCTTTGGCAAGCTGTTCTTTGTCAAAGTTTTTCTTCAGACTGTGGAGCATCAGTGCAGTGGTGGTGGAGATCAGGGCATTGATGAACAAAAAGTTGCCCGACATCACCAGCCATTGCTCCAGGGCGTTGTCATTCAGAAGGTTCCAGTTCAGGGTGCCGTTGTCGATGAAAACGGCGATGGCCAGCAAGGCAGCCGCATTGGAGGCCAGAGAAGCGAAGGCGGCCTTGAGATCGTAGATGGTGCTCACGATGATGGAGGCGGCCAAAAGCCAGAGATATCCGGCACCCACCGGGCCGAGTATGATCATCAGTCCAAACCCTAAGGAAAACAGAATCAGAAATATCAGGCCGGCCCGGATTTGCAACGAGGTGTGCCGGATAATCAGGACGGTCACCACGCCCAGATACGCTGCCAGATCCAGGACGATGACACTTCCCAGACCTTCGGAAACCGATAGAAGTATGGAGGGAATCAGCACAAACGGGCCGAGTGCAGCGGCAATAAAACAGATGATAAACAGGATCCGTTCCCGCCACAAGGTGAATGGATCGGTTTCCCAGACATAGGCCGGCATCCATCGTTTTTCCACAGTATGCCAGATCTGCTTGAGTTTTGCTGCTATAGACATCATCGGCGTTCATCCAGGTGTAAAAAAAGATCGGTCCGTGGTTGGTTTTGTTATACGCAACCCGGCGCACCTGCGTCAATCACTTTTTTAACCCATGGATTTTCATATTTGATGCTTGACACCCCCGGTGATAAGTGATATTAAGCCATTCTGTTTTGAATCGGGGCGTAGCGCAGTCTGGTAGCGCACTTGTCTGGGGGACAAGTGGTCGCAAGTTCAAATCTTGCCGTCCCGACCATTGATAATAAAGGCTTCTGGCGATTTCGTCAGGGGCCTTTTTTGATTTTTGAACCATCGGCATGTCTGTGGTTTTTGACCCGCGGGTTGTTTTTGTCAAAGGATCGGTGTAGGGTAGTAATTATTATTAATAATAAATCAGCCTGAGAGCACTGATGACAGACAATTCTCAAGATAAATTTAAAAAAGAGTCCCGGTCGGAGATTCGAAATTTGGCGTCAGAAGGTGCGAGTCTTTCATTCAAACCCCCGGGAGGGACATGGGAATATCATATCAAATTGCGGGATTTCTCGGCTTCCGGCCTGGGCCTTCTGGTCAAGGAAGACTCCGACCTTTTGAAACAGATCAAAGTGGGGGATGTTTTTACCGTGAATTATCATGAAGATACCTCCCCTGTGACTGTGCAGCATCGGAATGTACAGGTCAGGCATATCTATTTTCCAGCCACTGGAATACCTGAAAATCACATGATTGTCGGTTTGCGTTTTCTTGAACAAAACGGGGATCAATAGTTCATGATTTTCCGGCCGGCTATCCGCCCTGGCAGCGGATGAAAACCAGTGGAGCAATCATGAAAACCGTATATCCCGTTTCGGCGGGACAGCCGGGATTTTCATCTTGACAATCCCGGCTGTTTTTATTAGGTCAGTTACGTTTGTCAGGCAAATTGCCTGTATTTTTTGTGCAACCAATCAGGAGAAACTGCATACATGAAGGCGAATCAACTGGCACTGGTTTTACTGCTGATGGGATTTTTTGTGGTTCCGGTAACCCTGTTTTCTTTTTCCGGCGGTCCGGACCTGTCACTGGTGCAGACCGTTCATGCATCCGAAGATGCTGTGGAATCCGGACACGGTACCGGCGATACCCTTGAGGGCGGCCATGGACATGGCCATCCGGACCTGGGAAAACTGCTGCCTTTGTATGCCTGTATCCCGTTTGCCTGCATGCTGTTGTCCATTGCGCTGCTGCCGTTGGTGGCCGGCACGTTCTGGCACCACCATTTCGGCAAGATATCCGCGTTCTGGGCCGCTTCTTTGGCGATTCCCTTCGTGGGGGTCTATAAAGGGGATGCCATATATGAAATTCTTCACATCATTTTAGCGGATTATGTCCCGTTCATCATTCTGCTGTGGGCATTGTTCACGGTGTCGGGCGGGATTCTGCTCCGGGGCACTTTGCGGGGCACGCCCGCCGTGAATACCGGCATCATTCTTCTGGGCACCATACTGGCATCCTGGATGGGGACCACCGGGGCGGCCATGCTGCTGATCCGGCCGTTTCTGCGGGCCAACGATTTCCGGAAGAACCGGACCTTCATGGTGGTGTTCTTCATCTTTCTGGTGGCCAATGTGGGGGGATCTTTGACCCCGCTGGGTGATCCGCCCCTGTTTCTGGGATTTCTGCACGGGGTGAGCTTTTTCTGGACCCTGAACATTGCCCCCCACATGCTGGTGGTGAGCGGCATTCTGCTGGTGATCTATTTTTTTCTGGATTCCTGGTTTTTCAAAAAAGAAGGAGCCGTGGTGCCGGATGACGGGGAAAAAAAGCCGTTGCGCCTGGTGGGGACCTATAATTTCATTTTTCTGGGCGGGATTGTGGGGGCCGTGCTCATGAGCGGTATCCTGGAGCTGGGAGAGATCAATACCCTGGGAGTGCACCGGGCTGTTCAGGACTGGCTGCGGGATATCAGCCTGATTGTACTGGGAATCCTGTCGCTGTGGGCCACCCCCTGGACCCTGCGGGAAGAAAACGAGTTCACCTGGTTTCCCATCATCGAGGTGGCGTATCTGTTCATCGGGATCTTTATCACCATGATTCCCTGTCTTCTGCTGCTTAAAGCCGGACCGGACGGGGCATTTGCATTTCTGATCGCAGCGGTGAAAGAACCTTACCATTACTTCTGGGTCACGGGGATACTGTCGGCGTTTCTGGACAACGCCCCCACCTATCTGACGTTTTTCAACACCGCTTTGGGCAGTTTTTATGCCGGTTTGCCGGAATCGGCTTCCGTGCCGTTGCTGATGACCGACCATAAAATTTACCTCCAGGCCATTTCCACCGGAGCCGTGTTTTTCGGGGCCGTCAGTTATATCGGCAATGCCCCCAATTTCATGGTCCGGTCCATTGCCGCGGAATCCGGCACGGCCATGCCCAGTTTTTTCGGGTATATTTTCAAGTATTCCCTGGTGTTTCTGATCCCCACGTTCGTGATTGTCACCCTGATTTTTTTCTGAAATTCAAGGAGCGCCTGCCATGTATTTTGACTTGAAAGGAGTGAAGCTCGCCATCATCGGCGGCGGAGATCCTTGTTGCGAAATTCTGGACCGGGTTACCGGGTCCGGTCTCAGGGATCTGAACATCCAGGTACTCATGGTGGCGGATACCATTGAAATCTCCAGAGGCATCATACGGGCCAGGGAGTTGAACATTCCCACCACCAAAGATTACCATGAGGTGTGCAAGTTGTCCGGAATGGATCTGATTCTCAAATTGAAAAACGATGACCTGCTGTCCTGCATCCTGGAAAAAATAAACACCGAACGGGTGAGCATTGTCGATCTGGACACCTATGGGGCCATGTCGTTTGTTCATTTTCTGAAAACCGAAGAGGAAAAGAACCGGATTCGACATCGGCTCGAAGCCCGGGATCTGGAAAAAGAAGCCGTGGCGGATCTGTTTGAACAGTTTTCCCGCCGGATCAACGAGATTGCGGAAAACCGCATTTCTTTCCTGGAACAGGAACGCAAAGATCTTCAGAAAATCGAAAAAGAGTTGAATCAGATCATCCAGGGCAGCATGATTCCCAGCTTTATCATCAACAACGAGCACATTATCACCCACTGGAATACCGCCTGTGAAGAGCTCACCGGGTATCCGGCCTACAAACTGGTGGGCACGGACCGGCAATGGGTGCCGTTTCGGTCGGCCAAACGTCCCATTCTTGCGGATATGGTGGTGAACCAGACCAGTGACGAGGTCGTGCAGAAATATTATGGCAATGCCTGGCGCAAATGCAAGATCATCAACGGGGCGTACGAGGCGGAGGAGTTTTTTCCCCATATGGGAACCGACGGAAAATGGATCTTTTTCACGGCCGCTCCCATCAAATCTCCGGAAGGCAGAATCATCGGCGCGATCCAGACATTGCGGGACAGAACCGAGGATAAAAAGGCCCAGGCGGAAATTGAACTTCAGGATCTGGAACTGGCCAAGCTTCATGAAAAATACCGGAAATCGGAAGAAAAATACCGGTCGTTGTTCAATGAAAATCCCAACCCCATTTTTATCATCGACAGCATGACATTCGAGATCCTGGACGTGAACCACCGGGTTCTGGAACATTATGGCTATGACAAATCCGAGTTGCTGGGGACCTCGTTTCTGGAAATCGGGGAAAAATCCGATGACACCCTTCGGCAGGATATGCTGAATCTGTCTCAGGGCGGATCGATCCTTTTCATCAAAAAACGGCATTACAGAAAAAGCGGCCAGGCATTTTTTGTCAATATCAAGGTGGTCAAGGTGATGTTCAGCCAGCGGGTGGTGCTGGTTGCGTCCACCACGGACATGACCGAAAGCGTGGAAAAGGAAACCCAGCTGATCCAGGCCGGTAAACTGGCCACCCTGGGCACCATGGCAGCAGGCATGGCCCACGAGATCAACCAGCCGTTGAACGTGATCCAGATCTGTGCGGACCTGATCCAGAAAATGGTGAAAAAAGGGGTGGCGATTCCGGACGACGATCTGCTGAACATGAGCAAAGATATCATAGAAAACGTGGCCCGGGCCGCCGGTGTGATCAAGCACGTGCGGGATTTTGCCAGACAGTCGGAGCGGGATCTCAAAAAAATGAACATCAACGATCCCATCCGGGATGTGTTCAAGGTGCTGGGGCACCAGCTCACGGTACATTCCATCGAAGTCGAGCTGGACCTGGAGGAGCATCTGCCCGAGATCCGGGCCGAGCATAACCGGCTGGAGCAGGTGTTCATCAACCTGGTGACCAATGCCATCGATGCCATGGACGAAAAATCCGCCCGGGCGCAAAGTCCGGTGGAAAAAACATTGACCATCCGAACGTTTGCCGAAAACGGCCATGTGGTGGCGGCCGTGTCCGACACGGGCACGGGCATGAACGAGGAGGTGAAAAACAAATTGTTCGAGCCGTTTTTCACCACCAAGGACACAGGCAAGGGGACCGGCCTGGGCACCAGCATCAGTTTCGGGATTGTCAAGGATTACAGCGGTACCATCCGTGTTGAAACGCAAGAGGGGCGGGGATCGAGCTTCACGGTCCGGTTCCCTGTGGCCAGGTAAGGAAACGCACCCATGTCAGCCGGCAAAATATTGATCGTGGATGATGAGCCCACCATTGTGCGGCTTCTGGACATGTCTTTGAAAAGCGACGGGTATGAGACCTGCACCGCAGCCAGCGGCGAACAGGCACTGGAGGTGTTCGAACAGCAGGACCCGGACATTGTGGTGACCGACATCAAGATGCCGGGCATGGATGGCCTGGAACTGCTCAAACGAATCAAGGACCTGGATCCGGACAAGGAAGTGATCATTGTCACGGGACATGGGGATATTGACTCCACCATCACTGCGTTGCAATATGGTGCCAGTGACTTTATCAACAAACCGGTTCGGGATGAAGCCCTGGCCATTGCCCTGGACCGGGCAAAGAGCAAAATCCGCATTCGGGAGCAGCTGGCCGCCTACACCCATAACCTGGAAGAAAAAGTGGCGGAAGCCACCGTGGAAATCCGGCGCAAATCCAGTTTTCAGCGGCTGCTCATTCACTCCAGCCATGATGCCATTGTCGCGTTCGATCAGGACTGGCAGATCGTGGTGTACAACCCGGAAGCGGCCCGCATGTTCGAGAAAAGAGCCAGAAACGTGCTCAACAAAATGACCATCGACGAGCTGTATCCTGCCGATCTGGCCGCCTCTTTCAGAAAAGAGGCCAGAAACGGATCCGATGACCGGGGAGACATCCCCTGGAAGGAGATGGTTCTGGAAACCCGGAACCAAAAACAGATTCCGGTCCGGTATGCCACCAGCGTGCTCCATGAAAAAAATGAATTCATGGGCATTGTCAATTTTTTTCAGGACCTGACCGAGATCAAGCGCCTGGAAAAGGAGTTGATCCAGTCCGAACGCATGGCAGCCATCGGTCAGACCGTTTCCGGGCTGGCCCATTATGTGAAAAATATCCTCATCGGACTGAAAGGCGGCAGCTATGTCGTGAATGTGGGATTTCAGAACAACAACATGGAAAAGATCAAATCCGGGTGGCAGACCATTCAGAAAAATATCGAGCGGGTGGCGAACCTGACCCAGGACATGCTCACCTATTCCAAGGAAAGAGCCCCGGAGGTCGAGCTGTGCGCTCCCAATGAGATCGTGACCGAAGTCAGGGACCTGGTATCGGATTTTGCCCAATCCAATGATATTGAGATTATCACCCGGTGTGACCCGAACCTGGGACAGATGTGGCTGGATCCCGGCACTGTCCACCGGACCCTGCTGAATCTGGTGAACAACGCCATGGACGCCTGCCTGGAAGAGCAGAATGTGAACCGACAGTTCAAAGTGGAGATTCGCACCGGAAAAACCGAAGACGGGGCTGCCGTATTCGAGATTGAAGACAATGGATGCGGTATGGATGAAGAGACCCGGGTCAAGCTGTTTACCCCCATGTTCAGTTCCAAGGGAGGAAAAGGAACCGGTCTGGGACTGCTGGTGACCAAAAAACTGGTGGAAGAGCACCGGGGTACCATTGACATAGATACCCGTTTGGGGTATGGATCTGTGTTTACTGTAACGCTGCCGGAAAGGCCGAAAACAGCCCGGGATCAAAATGACAAGTAAAGAGGTGTGATATGGGTAAAACAATACTGGTGGTGGACGATGATCCGGATGTGAGATCATTTGTCGTCACGGTTCTGGAAGAAAATCAGTATACCCCCCTGGTGGCCTGTGACGGTGTGGAAGGCCTGGAAGTGATCCGGAAACAAACGCCGGACCTGGTGATTCTGGATGTGCTCATGCCCCGGGGCAGCGGGATTCGGCTGTACCGTCAACTGAAAACCGACGATGCATTAAAGGATATTCCCGTGGTCATGTTCACCGGCATCGCCCTGCGGTCTTTTCTCAAATCCCAGAAAGTCCTGGAAGAGTTCAAGGGAGAAAAAGTGCCGGAACCCGACATTTACCTGGAAAAGCCGGTGGAGCCCCATGAACTGGTGGCGGCCATAAGAAAAAAACTGGACTGATCTGCGGATCTTCAGATGGCTGAACACCTTCCGGCAGTTCCGGGAAGGCGGAGGCAGGAGGTTTCATGAAAATAAAAAAACTGTTGTTTGTGACCAAATTTGAAAGCCTGTGCTATGATGCATTACATTCACTTCTGGACTTGAGAAAATCCGGGCTGGAACACGTGGTGTTCCTGAATGTGATCGAGCGGGAAAAAGTGTCCATGCGGCGGGGCAAAGGATATGTAAAAGAAGACGAGATCCGGCTCAAGGAAATCGCCAATATACGGTTCATCGACTGGGCTGAGAACCTGTTTGAAATGGGCATGGAGGTCGGGGCCTATATCGAGGTGGCATCCCTGATCCCCAAAATTCTGGATGTGGTGGAAAAAGAAAAGCCGGACCTCGTTGTCATCGGCCGGTCCCAGAAAGGAAAACTGGAACAGCTGTATTCCCGATCCGATATCACGGAATTGACCCGCCGGTCTCCTGTGCCCATTATGGTATTCAAACATCTGGCTGAAGACAAAATGGTGCCGGCAAAATTGTTTGAAAGACCGTTGTTTGCCACATCCTGGTCCAACAGCAGTGAAAAAGCGGTCTCCTGTCTCAAGGAACTGGGGTCCGTGATCGGTGAACTGCACCTGATGCACGTGGTGAATGAAAAAAAACTCAAGACCACGGACACCCATGACGTGCAGGCGATGCGGAAAAAAGAGCGGAACCGGCTGGAAGATCTTGGCAACGAATTCGAGCAGAAAGGCATATCTGCCAGATCCCATGTGTATGTGGGCGATCCGGAAACCGAAATACTCAAGGCGGCCAGAGAATACCAGGCCACGCTGATCGTGCTGGGCTTCAGTGACAGAACGGCCCTGGCCGAGCGGTGGCTGGGGTCGATATCCAGGAACATTGCCGATAAATCCATTTTTCCGTGCCTGTTGTTTCCGGTGAAAAAATAATGAGTCAACCGATGTCAGTGGATTGAAAATGAAACTTTTATTTATAGATGATGAACAGACCTTTCTGAAGTATCTGGCCAAACGGATGATGCTGGAAGGGTTTGAGGTGAAAACGACGTTTTCCGGTGAAGAAGGAGTGGCCGCGGCAACCAGAGACCTCTTTGACGTGGCCGTGGTGGATTTGCAGATGCCCGGCATCGACGGCATCGAGGTGCAGAAACAGCTCAAGGATCTTCAGCCGGATCTGCCCTGTATCGTGCTCACCGGACATGGAAGTGTGGAAAACGCCCTGGAGAGCGGCAAATACAACGCGTTCAAATTTTTGTCCAAACCCGTGGATATGGATACGTTGATTGCCACCATTCAGGCGGCCTATGATCATCGCATGGAACAACAGTCCAAAGGCGATCTGCCGGGTACGTCCCATGAGCCCAAAGGCCCGGTATCCAAATTGTTTCAGAAATTTCGCCATCTTTACGGAGTGGAAAAATAAGAAATGATGCATACAAATGGACGGGAAGAAAAACAGGCCGGTTTTTTTTCATTTATCCTCACCTTTGTGTTCATGTTTGTCACCTGGATCATTTTGTCCGGCCATTTCGAGCCGCTTTTGATCGGACTGGGACTTTTGTCCAGCCTGGCGGTCGCCTGGTTTTTTCATGATCTTCTGTTTGCCGGGGCCGGGGTCGAGGATATCAGGGTGTTTGTTCGGTTCTGCCGATACATGCCGTGGCTGATGGTCGAAATCGTCAAAGCCAATTTCCATATGCTGTATCTGGTGTTTCATCCCCGGATGCACCAGATGATCGAGCCCCATATCATCCAGTTTCAGACCGGCCTGACATCGGATATTGCCATCACCACCCTGGCCAACGCCATCACCCTGACCCCGGGCACGGTCACGGTCACGGCCAATGCCGAGGGCGGGTTCCGGGTTCATGCCATTGACCGGCAAAGTGCGCAAGGGCTTCCCGGAGAAATGCGGGACCGGGTGGCCCATGTTTACGGAGAAAACAGATGAGCTATTTTTTTTCATGCATTGCTGTCGGGCTTTGTCTGATTATGATACTGCCGCTGTATCGATGCCTGATGGGACCCACGGTACTGGACCGCCTGGTGGGGGTAAACGCCATCGGCAGCAAGACCGTGGTCCTGCTGCTGCTCATCGGATACCTGTATGAGCGGGTGGATATGTTTGTGGATATTGCCCTGGCCTATGCGTTTCTGAACTTTGTGGCGGTGCTGGCCGCTTCCCGGTACTTTCACAAACGCAAGGGGTTGTATGAAGAATCCTTCATGGAGTAATGATGCATAGTATTATCAATATTGTCGCGGGCGCGCTTCTGCTCACGGGCCTGGTCTTTTTTCTGGGCGGGGCCGTGGGGATCATGCGGATGCCTGACTTTTATTCCCGGCTGCATCCGGCCGGCAAACTGGACACCTTAGGGATCTTTGCCATGGTGGCCGGCCTGGTGATCTATAATTTTCATCACCTGTCTTTTGCCATGGTGCTGTTGTCCATTAAAATGTTCTTGATTGTCTTTTTTGTGTTCCTGGCCAGCCCCACTGCCACCCATTCCATTGTGGATGCCGGCATGCGGGCCGGATTGCGGCCCTGGACTCAAAAAAAGGAAAAGGAATAACAAAGAATGCTGTGGCCCATTGACCTGATCGTACTGACCTTTGTGATTTTCTGTGCCATTGCCGCCATCACGGTGAAAGATCTTCTGGGAACGGCCATTTTGTTCAGCGCGTATTCGTTTTTGATGTGTCTTTTGTGGGCTGTCATGGGAGCGGTGGATGTGGCATTTACCGAAGCGTCCGTGGGCGCGGGGGTGAGCACGGTATTTTTGGTGGCAGCGGTATTCCGCACCAGCAGGAGGACCAAAGATTGAAATTTGCAGGACTTGTCATCGTCTTTTTCACGGGCGGACTGCTGCTGTATGGCACCATGGACCTGCCGGACTGGGGAGATCCCGCATCACCGGCTTCCACCCATCTGTCGGATTATTATATCGAGCATATCATGGAAGACACCCGGGTGCCCAACCTGGTGACCGCGGTCCTGGCGGATTACAGAGGGTATGACACCATGTTCGAGACCGCGGTGGTGTTCTGCGCCGGGCTGGCCTGCTTTCTGCTGCTCAGGGATTTCCGCCCCAGAAAAGACCGGTATTACCGCCATATTCCCACCGGGGTGATGCTTCATGTCAAGAATCCAAAGACCCGGATGATTCCCGGCAATGAGTTCGAGCACATGGACCGGGAATGGGTTCCCTCGGACATGATCATCAAGACGGTGTGCCGGATCCTGATTCCCTTTATCCAGATTTACGCGCTGTATGTGGTGGCCCACGGGGATTTTTCCCCGGGCGGCGGGTTCCAGGGCGGCGTGATTTTCGGGTCCAGCCTGATTCTGATGGCTATTTCCTACAACCTGAAAACCCTGATGAAACGGGTCACGGAAAAATTTCTGTCCATCTTTGCCGCGACCGGTGTGCTGATCTATGTGGGACTCGGGGTGCTGGCCATGATCATGGGGGGACAATTTCTGGATTACAGCATGCTGGCGCCGCTGGTGCCCTGGGATCCCGGCCATATCCGGGCGCTGGGCATGCTGGGCGTGGAGATCGGCGTGGGCATCGCCGTGATGGCGGTGATGGTGATCATTTATGTGAATATCGTGTCTGAAGGCAGGCATGATGAAGGACTCTAGGAGACTTTCATGAGTGAACTGGTGGCGCTGATCGTGGCCAAATATAATTTCTGGCTGTATATCATTCTCATGATGATCGGCCTGTATGCCATGATCGCCAAAAACAATCTGATGAAGAAGCTGGTGGGCATGAACATCTTTCAGACGGCCATTATTCTGTTTTATGTGTCCATCGGATACAAACACGGGGCGACCCTGCCGATCATTCAGGGCGGTCATGGGGAACATGGGAGCACGATCCATGCGGCGGCGTATATCAACCCGCTGCCTCATGTGCTCATGCTCACCGCCATCGTGGTGTCCGTGGCCACATTCGGGGTGGCCATGGCGTTGTGCGTGCGGGTATACAAGCGATACCAGACCCTGGAAGAAGATGAACTTCGAATACGCTTATCGGAAAAATAACCCATGAACAACCTGCCGGCAATACTTGTACTGGCCCCGCTTCTGGGGGCATTTTTCTCGGGCCTGGCCACCTGGATCCGAAAACCGCTTTCCTTTTATATCGCTTTGGCCGCCACCGCCGTTTCCTGTGTGGCGGCCGTGGGTGTGCTCAAACAGGTGCTGATTGCCGGTATCTGGCAATACCGCATGGCCGGGTGGGCCCCGCCCATGGGGATCGAACTGCGGATCGATCGGCTCAATGCCATGGTGCTGGTCCTGATTTCCGCCATCGCATTTGTGAACCTGGTGGCCAGTGTCAAAAATGTGGATCAGGAAATACCCGACCGGTCCGCCTCTTTTTATGTCATGTACCAGTTGTTTGTGGTGGGCCTTTTGGGGGTGACCGCCACAGGCGATCTGTTCAACCTGTATGTGCTCATCGAGATCACCTCGCTGACCTCGTATACCCTGATTGCCTTAGGGGACAAAGACCGGTCCCCTCTGGCAGCACTGAACTATATTTTCATCGGCGTGATCGGGGCGTCGTTTTATCTTCTCGGGGTGGGGTATCTCTACATTACCACGGGATCGCTGAACATGGCGGATGTGGCAATCCTCCTCAAGGACATCCAGGGATCCACTGCCGTGCTGACCGCCTTTATCCTGTGTATTTTAGGCGTCTGGATCAAGATGGCCCTGTTTCCGCTGCACGTGTGGCTGCCCAATGCGTATGCATATGCCCCGGTGGGGTTTGCCCGGGTGGTGGCGCCTTTGATGACCAAGGTGATGGTGTATGTCATGGTGCGGCTCATGGTCACGGTGTTCGGGCTGGACTATATTTTCAACACCCTGAACCTGGCGAACATCGTGGTGTGGCTGGGGGTGATCGCCATCCTGGCCGGTGCGTTCATGGCCCTGCTTCAGACCGATCTGAAAAAAATGCTGACCTATATCATTGTGTGCGAGATCGGATATATGGTGGGCGGGGCCTGGCTGGGAAACACCCTGGGTATGACCGGCGCCATTCTTCACATTCTCAATGATGCGTTGATGACGTTTGCCCTGTTCCTGGCTGTGGGCAACATCATTTACATGCGAAAACAGGTGGCGTTTTCCAGTCTGCAGGGATTGTTTGGTGCCATGCCCTGGACCATGGCCGGATTGGTTCTGGCCGGGTTGAGCATTATCGGCGTGCCGCCCACCTGCGGATTTTTCAGCAAATGGTACCTGGTGCTCGGCGCGTTCGAAGCCGGGGCCTATCATTTTGCTGCCGCGTTGATCATCTCCAGTCTGGTGTGTGCCGTGCTGTTTTTCAAGGTGTTTGAGATCTGTTTTTTCGAGCCCGTGACCGATGCCCGTGGCCATGGCCATCATGGGGCCGCCACCATGACCGAGGCACCCGTTTCCATGCTGGTGCCGCTGGGCCTGACGAGCGTGGCCATTGTCGCTGCCGGTGTGTATGCCGGCACCATTGTCAACACCCTGATTCTGCCGTTTCTGCATTGAGGCGCTGCACATGATCCATCCGAATTTTTCAATAAAAGGCTGATTTCACCATGGAATCCATCATCTCATACAAGCCGCTGCTGGCTGTTCTGGTCCCTTTGCTGGTCATTCCCGTGCTCATGTCATCCTCCCGCAGGCCCAATGTCCGGGAAGGCTGGGTGTTTGCCGCCGGGTTCATCATGTTCGCCCTGGTTGTGTCCATGACACCGGTGATACTGGCCGGACAGCGGATCGAGCTGACCTTGTTCCGGCTGGTTCCGGGCGCGGATATCGCGTTTCGGGTGGACGGCCTGGGCATGCTGTTCGCCCTGGTGGCATCCAGCCTCTATATTGTCACCTCTTTGTATTCCATCGGATACATGCGGGGTTTAAAGGAGCATGCCCAGACCCGGTTTGTCTGTTTTTTCGCCCTGGCCATCGCGTCCACCATCGGGGCCGCGTTTTCCGCCAACCTGGTGACGCTGTACCTGTTTTATGAAATCCTGTCTCTGGCCACCTATCCCCTGGTGGCCCACCATGAGGATGCAACATCTAAGATTTCCGCCCGGCGGTATCTGGTCTTTATCCTGGGCACCTCCATCGGGCTGGTGCTGCCGGCCATGATCTTTTGCTATCATGTCACGGGAACACTTGAATTTTCCACGGCCGGTATTTTTGCGGGTCAGCTGTCAAAACCGGGTGCCACCGTGCTGTTGCTCATGTTTGTGTTCGGGTTTGCCAAGGCCGGGATCATGCCGTTTCATTCCTGGCTGCCCGCGGCCATGGTGGCCCCGACACCCGTGAGTGCGCTGCTGCATGCCGTGGCCGTGGTCAAGGTGGGGGTGTTTTCCATTGTCAGGGTCATGACCGGGATCTTCGGGATGGATCTGCTGGGATCATACAATCTGGGAACCCTGGTCATGGTGATTGCATCGATCACTATTCTGGTCAGTTCCTGCATTGCCCTGTCCCAGGATGAACTCAAGCGAAGACTGGCCTTTTCCACCATCAGTCAGCTGTCGTATATCATCTTCGGTGTGGCATTGCTGTCGCCCATGGGCCAGCTGGGCGGGGTGATTCATATTCTGATGCACGCTTTCGGCAAAATCACGCTGTTTTTCTGTGCCGGTGCCATTTTCGTGGCCACGGGCAAAAAATATATTTCCCAGATGAAAGGCCTGGGCAGACAGATGCCGGTCACCTTTGCCGCGTTTTTCATCGGATCTTTAGGGGTGATCGGGCTGCCCCCCACCGGCGGATTCTACAGCAAGTGGAACCTGATTCTGGGGACCCTGGAGGCCGGCCAGACCGTGTTCATGGGAATCCTGCTGATCTCTTCGTTTTTGAATGCGTTTTATTTTCTGCCCATCGTGTTTCAGGCGTTTTTCAGCAAACCCGATGATGAGGCGGTAAATGCCCCGGTACCCATCAAGGAAGCCAATCTGTGCCTGGTGGTGCCGCTGGCCGTGACGGCCCTGGCATCTATTGGATTGTTTTTCTTTCCGCAGATGTTTGTGGACCTGATCGTTCTGGGCCTGAATTTATGATCCACCGGTTTGGGTAAGGATAAAAAAAAACATGACAATCAAAGACAAACACAACAACGAAGACTGGGAAATGCTGGGCCATGAGCCGGTGCCCGGCTACAAGACTGCGTTTTACATTGCCGTGCTGGTGTCGGTGATCTATCTGGCAGTGGCATTTTTTTTCGGCGGCGGCGGTGGCGGCCATTAACAACAAAAATGACCCGGTTGCAGGCGTATGCGGCTGCGGGCCGGTCTGTTGAACTGCATAAGGTGGCAAAATGAAAAAAGAGTTGACCCTTTTTGACAAGCCGAAAAATGTGAAAATATTGTTGATCGGTTTTTACTGTTCTCTGGTGGTGTTGCTGATTGCCGAGTTTTTCATTCACCCGCATCCCGCGTTTTACTTTGAGCATATCAAGGGATTTTCCGCGGTATACGGCTTTTTTTCCTGTGTGCTGCTCATTTTTTTAGCCAAACTGCTGCGATTGATCGTGTTGAAAAAAGAGGATTACTATGACCGGTAATCTCATGCCTCCGGCCCTGATATTCATTGGTGCGGCCCTGCTGGTCCCGTTTTTGCGGGGAAAGACCCGGTCCGGCTGCATGCTGCTGATTCCGGTGGTGTCTCTGCTCATCATCATGAACGCGCCCATGGGGCAAATCTGGACTGTGGATTTCTGGGGATACACCCTGATCATGGGCCGGATTGACAAATTATCCCTGGTGTTCGGGTATATTTTTACCGTCATGGCGTTCTTAGGCATTCTGTTTGCCCTGAAGGTCAAAGACAATCTCCAGCATGTGTCTGCCATCATTTATGCCGGTGCCACGTTAGGTGTGGTGTTTGCCGGGGATTTTCTCACGCTCTACCTGTTCTGGGAAGTCATGGCGGTCAGTTCCACATTCCTGATTCTGGCCTCCCGCACGGATGCGGCCCGGCAAGCGGGTTTTAGGTATATTCTGGTCCATCTGATCGGCGGGTTGTTTCTGCTGGCAGGCATTGTGCTCTACATCCAGGAGACCGGTTCCACGGCATTCAACTATATCGGGCTGTCCGGCCCCGCTTCCTGGCTGATCTTCATCGGCATCGCCCTGAACGCGGCCGCCATCCCGCTGCATGCCTGGCTCCCGGATGCCTATCCCATGGGCACCCCCACCAGCACGGTGTTTTTGAGCGCGTTCACCACCAAATCCGCC
Organism: Desulfotignum sp.; assembly: GCA_011389555.1. Taxonomy (GTDB): domain Bacteria; phylum Desulfobacterota; class Desulfobacteria; order Desulfobacterales; family Desulfobacteraceae; genus Desulfotignum. The sequence continues at coordinate 21,574 of JAABUD010000213.1, forward strand.
GTGTATCTGTTGATCCGGACCTTTCCCGGCACGGACCTGCTCATCTGGATCGGGGCGTTCATGGTGTTTGTCCCCATTTTTTATGCGGTCCTGGAAAACGATATCCGACGGGTTTTGGCCTACAGCCTGCTGAATCAGATCGGGTTCATGCTGGTGGGCATCGGCATCGGGTCCCAGCTGGCGTTGAACGGGGCTGTGGCCCATGCGTTCTGCCATATTCTTTACAAGGGGTTGCTGTTCATGGCCGCCGGTTCCGTGCTCCAGATGACCGGCAAGATCAAGTGCACGGAGATCGGCGGACTGTACAAGACCATGCCGTTGACCTGTTTGTTCTGCATTGTGGGGGCTGCCTCCATTTCCGCGTTCCCGCTGTTTTCCGGGTTTGTGTCCAAATCCATGGTGGTGACGGCAACGGTGAATGAAAATCTGGTGCTGGTGTACCTGGTGCTGCAGTTTGCTTCGGCCGGCGTGTTTCACCATGCCGGGATCAAGGTGCCGTTTTTCACCTTTTTCGGCCATGATTCAGGCATCCGGGCCAAGGACCCTTCCTGGAACATGGTCCTGGCCATGGGGCTGGCTGCGTTCGCCTGTATTTTCATCGGCGTGTTTCCCCAGCCATTATACAACCTGCTGCCGTTTACCGTGGACTACATCCCCTACACCGGGGCCCATGTGGTGGGCCAGCTCCAGCTGCTCATGTTCGGGGCCCTGGCCTTTGCCCTGCTGATTCTGTCCGGGTACTATCCGCCGGAAATCAAATCCATCAACCTGGATGTGGACTGGACCTACCGAAAGCTGGGAAAGACTGCATACCGGCTGCTGGACAGGGGTCTGAACGCGGCAAACCGCAGGGCAGAAGCCATGTTGATGGCTGTGGTCAAAGGGTTCAGCCGCTTTTTTTCCCGGATCATTGTTCACCTGGCCCTGTTTTTTTCCGTGAACCTGTGGCTGCTCCAGGGGTATAGAGACAAGCACCTGGCCTTGAAAAAACAGCGGCTGTACCAGGATGTGGTCCAGGGGACGCTTCCTGTGGGCATCGGGGCGGCTGTCGCGGTTTCATTCGTTGTTCTGATATATGTGGTAACGTAAAGCAAGGCAATATGTAAGGACCTTCCATGGTAAAGATACAGGATTTAAGACATATTCACATGCTGGAACAGATGCCGGCGCATTTACTGGCCCTGATCGGTCAGGAGGCGCAGCTTTCCATTTTCAGCAGCGGCACCTGCCTGTTCCGACCGGGGGAAAAAGTGGATACCTTTTACATGGTCATGATGGGCCAGGTGGCGTTGACCGTGGCCCTGAACCCGGATATCGACGTGGTCCTGGAAAATATCCAGTCCGGCCGCACCTTCGGATCTTCGGCATTGATTTCCGGGGGTCCGGCCACCTATTCGGCCATCTGCCAGGAACCCTGCGAAGCCATCACCCTGGCGGGTCCGCGCATGCAGCAATTGTTTGAAACCAACCAGGAGCTGGGGTTTTACCTGATGGCCGGCGTGGCCAGACAATACAAGAACAGCATGGATACCCGGGCGAAAATGATCATGAAAACATTGGCGCGCCATCCGGAGATGAAGGCATCCATCCATGATATTGAAAAACTGACCCCGGCATATTAGCCGGTATGGAAGAATTGACATGGTACCCATCGATCAGTTGAAAAAAATTCAGTTTCTTCAGGACCTGCCGGACGATATTCTGGAAAAAATAAGTCCTCATGCCCGGCAGGCCTTTTTCAAACCCGACTCCACCCTGATTCGGCAAAACGAGACCCAGTATCTGGTGCATATGCTGGTGTCCGGAAAAATCTGCCTCAATGCCCGGTCCGACACCGGCCGGGTCCTGACGCTGGATGAAATTACTCCGGGGCAGAGCTTTGGCTTGTCCGCGTTTTTCGGAAAATCTCCCGCCACATTCACGGCGGTCTGCACAGACACCTGTGATGTGATTGTCCTGTCCGGGGATCTGATGGCCAGACTGTTTGAAACCGATCACCGCATCGGATATGCGGTGATGCGCCGGGTGGCCCAATTGTTCAAAGACCGCATGAACAGGCATACCGGGCAGTTTATCCATTCATTGTCCATCCATCCGGCTATAAATCCTGTTTGAAACGAAACATCCTGGAGGAAAATTCGGTTCTGATGTAATTGTCCAGAAGCATAAGACGCTACTGAAATATTACTTATATTTTTCAATTTATTGTGAAAAATGGTTACAAAACACTTATTGGCTATAAACGCCCATTATTCTCTCAAGAGCTTGAATCGCCTCTTCAAAGCTTATCAGTTCTTGGTCGGCAGCATAGGACATGCTGGCAACAAACTGGTCATACTCTTTCTGGTATAAACCGTCCTGTTTCAAAATTTTCAAGGCGTTTGCCAATCTATCAGCAACAGACATATCAGCAATAATATTACCTCCTCTGTGCGCTTGATCTCGCTGTAAGGACACTTTGGCCGAGGAAACAAAGTCATTTTCCGCGTCTGTAATTATATTTTCCAATGCGGCAAGGTCATGAAGATGCCGTATTATTGTGGGGTCATCTTTTTCATCCGCCCGATCACGAACAAGGATACGCCACGTTAAGGCACTTAATTTGTCACCCGCCGTTTCAATGGCTGAAACACAATTCATTTCTAACTCTGCTTCCGTCTGCGCCACTTCCGATACGATTGAGCGAATACGCCTGTTTTTAACAGGCATCTTAAGCTCCATAAAGGTCATTTCCAATTGAAGATGTGGTCTAAGGAATGAGCCGTCAAAAATCCTGCTGTATTGAATGGGGATTTTAAAAAAACGATGGCTATCGCCACGCAAAACCTTTGCCTCATCAATACTGAAGCGCTCATCGCTTTGTATCGCTGAAACCATTTGCCTGCGAAAGGCTCGCCTTTGTCCGACGGACAAAGAGCTGCCTTCAGGGATTGTCAGGATAAAATCTAAATCTTCTGAAAATCTTTTTATTAAACCGTATCCTTTGGAAAGGCTGGTGCCGCCGGAAAACACTATTTCAATGTCTCTGCTACTTTGTAGCTCAGATATAAGTGCAAGGAGTTGTACCGCATACCAATCCTTTTCTATAAACGACGGATCAATTCCTAATTCTGAGGAAATATCCTGAATAATGGTTTTATCGGGCGGCTTTTTCAAAGGAAATATACCTTCCGTTATAGCCAATACGCCGCACAATCCGGCCTTTAACGCCAATCACACGTCCAGTTGGAACCTGAGTTGATCTTCCTGAGTTATAAACCCTCTCTGCAGATGATGGGACAACCGTAACGCCAAGTTTATTTAGAAGCTCTTTTGCAAGTTCTGGCAATGGTCTTTCTGGAACAACGGCACCACTGACGCTCGATTTTTTAGAGCGGGCGTAAGTTCCATACCCCAAATTAATCAGCTGATTTTTTTTCACAAGCTCCCTCAAAATACGCCCAACTTGATCATAGCCACCAATATCCTTGAAATCATCACGCACAAAAACAGAAGACTTACTGCGCTTTATGCGGTAGGTTATTTTACCCTTCAATGTGTCTTTAATCGGCATGTTAGCTCCTTACAAAAATACGACATCTATAATTACCAAAATACGACATTGTTTATATTATTTCAAGCGATGAAATCACCCAGGGTGGCCCAATTGTTCAAAGACCGTATGAACAGGCATACCGGGCAGTTTATCCATGCATTATCAGCTCATCCGGCGATTGGACCTTCTTTTTAATGGATGCCAGATATTTGGGGTAGGCGGTCAGATAAAAAGACAGGGGCCGGGAAAAATGTCTGCCCAGGAACCCGTCCACGAACAGGCGGCTGATATGCTGCTCATGGACCAGGATCTGCTGGGATTGAAAAAAGATGGTTCTTTCTTCCGGGGTGAGCCGGGAAACCATGTCCAGTATGGTCATCCGGGCCCGGGGCTGGTACATCCAGAAATAAAACAGATCCAGAGAATGGATGATGATCATGACGGCCAGATCCCTGACTTCCGCATTGCGGCTTGCGAACAGGGCTTCGGGTTTCTCCAGAATTTTGAGTTCTTCGGTGTCCGGAAACAGCATCTCCAGCCTGGCATAGGTGTCGAACAGATCCCTGAATTTCTTTTTGACATCGCGTTTTCGCAGTTTGAGGTTCTGGAACCGGTCCACCGTGCCTTCGATCACCCCGGCCACCGTGTCGGATGCCGCTTTGGAAATAATGGCGGCCCATTTTTGCAGCACCGCGTCCACACCCGGGACATTGAAAAAAAACAGGATGCTTCCGATGGCCGTGTTAAATGCCAGTGCCACGGGAATGGACAGAATGCTTCTGAAGAAATTCCCCGTGACCATGCCTTTGGGGAGTCCGCGAAAGGCGTTGTGGGCGGACAGGTACAGTCCGTTGACCAGTCCCATGACCGCATACAGGGCCACCGGGCTGGTATGGGTATTGATGCCAAAAGTGTTGTCCAGAAGCGTTGTCTTGACCAGCCAGTCCAGCAGGGGCACGGAAAACCCGGTAAAGAAAAGGGCGTCCGTGAGCCGGTCCCAGCTCACATAATTGTTCCACCGGATCAGTGAAGATCGTTTGATTCCGCCACCGCCTAAAACCGATTGCAGAATAACCCTGGACCCGGTGATGCCGAACCAGATGAACGCCCCGAACCAGGCCAGAAACCACCAGTCCTTGGTGAGAAAAAAACAGACAAATGCCGGGATGAACCCCAGGGTGATTTTTATGCAGTTCTTCAGTTTGGTGTTCAGGTTTTTCCATATTCGGAACAAAGAGGCTTTCCGGCTGCCGGACAGGTTTTCTTCAGGCAGAAGTCCGTTGGTGACCTGTTTCTGGATGCCTCCCAACGTGACCACATTGCCTTTTTTTTTCATATCCAGGGAAAAGGATTCAAATACCCACTCTTTTTTTTTGACAAACTGGATCTGGTCCAGGCCGGGCAGCCACTGTAACACTGCGAGCAGCCACTGAAAAAACGGGTGCATTTTTTCAGTGGAAACCGCGGTCATCTGCTGGCTGACACTGATGTTTGCCGGCAGGATCAACCGGTCTTGCTTTTGGGTGAAAATTTTTTTCCTTGCACGAAAGGGCAGGGTGGACACAATGCCGAATCCCATGCCGTAAACCTGGTGGGCTTTGCCGGTGGAATCACTGCCGATCCGTGATTTAAGGGGGTATGCCGCATACATGTTTTTCAGGGCATCGATGTCATATAGAATCTGGTATAGTTTTGCCACCGGATCCCGGTGATCGGTTTCATCGGTTTCTTCCGCCCGGGAAATGATCTGCCGGACCTGTCGTTTCAATTTCAGCAGGCTGCGGCCGTTGATGGCTTTTTGCAGTTCATTGACAGCCAACAGGTGATCGGTTTTTCCGGAAACAAAATTTTTCAGGTTGATGATCTCAAGACGGGTGATCAGGCCTTGGGAGTCGTACAGGATCTCAAGGACATCTTCCGGTGCCAGATCGTCCAGCTTGAGGGTGATGCGGTAATCACAAAAGAGTTGGCCGATGGATTCAAGAAACCCGGTATGGGTCAGTTTCAGCCGTTCCGGTATGTCCGGGTCATCGGGTTTGACAAGGAAGTGGAAGATGTCTGGATGCGCTTCGGCATTCAACCAGGTATCCAGAATCTGTTTGACACTGAATCGATCCATTTGTTCGATCAGGGTTCGAATCTGTACCTGTGCTGTTTTATCGGCCTGATGGAAAACCTCATGCAGTTTTTCCACCCGTTTTTTCATGGCCTCCAGTGCCCTGGCATGGATAAACTCGGCCAGATGGGGCACGGAGGGCTGTCCGGGAAAGGCGAACACCAGGAAATCCTCGGCACTGAGGGGCGGCAGGTCAATATCCAGGTGCCGGCACATCTCTTTGAGGTGCTGCTCATTGAATTGTTGCAACAGGCTCAATACCTGTTTTTCCTGGTATTTCAGCACCTGTTTGCCCTGGGCCATGAACTGCACCACATGGGGTTCCGCCAGAAAGCACAGAAAGGATTCCGCGTCTGCAAGTCCCCGGGACACCCAGATGAATGACACATACCGGTCCCGGTACCGGGTCTTGAATTCGATGCCGATGCGCAGATCGATCTCCATGATCTTTGCGGCTTCAATGAGTTCCAGGGCAAACCGGGGCTCGATATAGTGATAATAGATGACCCGCAGTCGCCGGATTCCCTTGATCCAGGCATCCATGATCAGGTGGGTGGGGGATTTTCGGCCCGAGGTGTTGGCATCATGCACATGGTCGTCAAACGTGACCTGGTTCCATTCTTCGGGCATTTCCAGGAGATGGTAATGGGCCAGCAGTTTTCTGACCAGCCCGGGTTTGCCGAACGCGGCCAGCCGGAAGGTATGGGCCAGGGCCAGCTGGCGGCGGTCATTGTCTTTGGCCCGGATCAGCTCCTTCATGATCTGAAGCAGTACCCGGGCCGTGTTTCTGGGCATGGGGCCGTTCGCAGTATCGACCACTTCATCTTTCAGGGCCTGCAGTGCCGCCAGCCGGTGTTCAATGCCCCCCCGTTCCATGGATTCCAGCAGGCTGACAATGGCATAGGCCGTATGAAGGCCCTTGGATTCGGCCAGTTCCTTGATGCCCAGGGGATGGAAAAACCGGTAGTAGAGTTTCCGGACATACCCCGGCCGGATATCCGCGTCATACACGGAAGTGACAATCCGGATCAGCTCATGATCCCGTGAATCAAAAAACAGGGCGTTAAATCGGTTCGAATCCATTTCAGTTCAAAAATCCCGGTGCGGTTGTTTTTATCGATCATAGTCCGGCAGACGGATTTACTCAATATCCAGATCATCTGTTTCTATGATCAGCCTGGGGTTCGTGCGGGTTTTTCTTCGGCCCGGCTATTTCAAAGAGCATGTTCCAAAATCGGTGATCGTTATTTTTTTACACGCTGTTACACCTGAAATCCCTTTAAAGGATCAGGATTCCTCATCCCGGAGCACACGGCGCAACACCTTTCCAATATTGGATACCGGTATTATATCCTTGAATTTGATCTGTCTGGGTCGTTTGTATCCGGCCATGTTCTCCTTGCAGAAGTCCATGATCTCCGCTTCTGTCGCGGTCTGACCCTCTTTTAATTTGATAAAGGCTTTTACCGATTCCCCGCTCTTGGGGAGGGGAACACCGATGACGGCGCACAGTTCCATCTTGGGATGGGTGTAGAGAATGTCCTCCACATCCCTGGGATAAACGTTGAATCCACCCACGATAATCATGTCTTTTTTTCGGTCCGTGATCAGGATATAGCCGTCTTCGTCAATGTGGCCGATATCACCAGTGAGAAAATACCGCTTTCCTTCCAGAGAAACAAAGACCTCGTCATTGGCATCAGGGCGCTTCCAATACCCCTTCATGACCTGAGGACCGCAGGCAGCAATCTCCCCGTCCTCTCCCCGGGGTTTCTCAATAAA
>JAABUD010000214.1 GCA_011389555.1 Desulfotignum sp.
AGGGGCGGGGCTTGTCTGGGCGACCATGTCGTCGAACATGATATGGCCGGTGTTGTAGCTGGCCGCTTTGGGAATTTTCCCCAGGAGGCTTCCAAGGAAACCTTTTAATTTCGGTAGATAGCTTTTGATATTGCAGACGATGACAATGTCCACATCCGTCCCCTTTATGGCCTCCACTGTTTTGGGGTACAGCTCCGGATGGTCCATACAAAATACGGCTTTGGATTCTGAATCTTTGAGCTGATAGTTGAGCTCCGGCGGGGTGTAGACCGGGTTACAGTTCACGGCCACGGCGCCCGCCTTGAGAATACCGAAAAGGATCTCCGGAAAATGGGGGATGTTGGGCAGAAAAATCGCCACCTTGTCCCCCTTTCCAATGCCTTTGGCTGCAAGGAAATTGGCGATGCGGTCGGCTGTGTTCCTTACTTGCGCATAGGTTTTGGTGGCCCCGTTGAAGATCGTATACGCCTGGTCAGGATACCTGGCTGCAGAGTCATCCAGTAATTTAAAGATGGGATAGTGATAGTCTGCCACTGTTCGGGAAACGCTTTCGGGCCAAAATGGGGTGTTCCAATCGGTCATCGGGACCTCCTTTATCTATAGTTGAAATGCTCTGCGGCAATGGCAGCATTTTATTTGCAACGAACAGGGGTACCTCAATTATGAAACAAGGTTTATTTCCTTATATCGTGGATTCCTTGCGTTGAAAAGTGGTTTTTAATTATTTTTCTAGCACACACACAGGGGTATCAGTGTGACCCGTCCTTTTACTTTCGGCATGCTCCCGCCTTTTGATGTGGAATGCCGTTACCTGATTACATGCAATACCAAGTTTTGGATACTATGGATATCATAAATTTTTTCAGCCTCAGAAAACTCATGCAGGGATAATTTATCATGAGCAGGGAAAATTGGTAACGCCATTTTAACCCGCAGTTTTAGGAGTACAGCGGAGAAAACCTTCAGGTTGAAAAAGTTGATAACCTGGTTCATTAAGCCGATAAAAGTTGAGGACGCCGTGCGGGGATACCAAAAAGCATTCCTTCAATACTTATATCCTCATCAATGTCAGGCCAGTGAATACCTTGCCCAGTGCCAATTATTTCGTAATTTTGACGCTGTTTCGGAGTTGCGTCCGACAACCTCCAAGACCAAGCCAATGGAACACTTATTCTTCGACCGTCAGAAAGAAAGGCCGTTATCTCACTGTCCGTTATTTCTATGTTAGTTAATCTTGGTTCTGTAATTTCAACCGCAGTGCTCATGCCATGCCTCCAATATTACTGTCATATTCGATTGAATTTTTTTTCTAATTGAATTCAATTCCGTTGGAGAAAATCCATTGTTCTTGCCCAAAACAAGAGGATTTAACCAAAATTTGCATACTGCCTTATCTCTTTGAACGTGAACATGCATTGGTTCATTGCAGTCAAAGCTGTAAAAAAATAAACGATAAGGACCTGGAATGCTTTTAACTGTTGGCATTTTCTTTTGTTCTCATCTTTGTTTCCAGATCATTATACTGATATTTGGTCATTTTTGAAATGGTATAAACAAAACCAAGCCTGCATTTTTTCCAATTGTAAATTCAACCATCTTGCAAGTCTTAACTCCCTATAATCTCATAAAGATAATTATCATGAATGCCATATCAATGAAATGCCTGCATGTCAATTGTTTTGGTCCAGGACGATCACATACCGGCTGATCACACCCAGTATGCCTTTTTTCTGCATGGCAGAAACGACTACCGGGCTGAAGCGCTGGGACGACAGGGGCGCCTGGATGATATGGGTATGATACCATCCCGTTCTTTTCAGGATATCCAAGTAATCGTCTATGAGGATGCCGCTTTTTTATCAAAGTAGGGCGGATCAAAGAGGATCAGGTCGGGTTTTTCCTTTGCGCTTACTGGCCAGGAAAATTGTTGATCAGATGAAATATCCCATGTGAAAGGTTCGATCTCAGGGCGCTTATCCGGCCGGTCCATCATATCAAAGGCCCAGCACCTGCGGCCCATGGCAAGGCAGGTATCCGGGGTCACGCCGCCTCCGGCCATGGGGTCAGGCCAGCCGTGTTTTTCAGCCACCTGCGCAACGGTGAAGCCCCGGGATACCCTGAAGGTCACACGTAAATCGGCATTTGCCGAATTTGGCAACGCTGCCATTTTCGGCAAATGGTATTGGAAGGATGTCCGAGCCAGGCCCAATCTCTTTGCAATCCTGTCCTGGGGGATGCCAGGGCCGTGCATGTAAAATATTTTGATATCAAGATTCATCTGGTTCACAGCGCGAAGATCGGCTATGTAAGTATCTACTGTCCGTCTTGCCCACCCGCCAGCATCTATCGTCATTCATGGTCCGTTATACACCGCATCGATGAGACGGAACACACTTGGGCAGAGACTATCGATTTTTAAAGTCATCTATTTGTTGTTTCACAATTTCCAGAATATTTTTGCCCCTTTTCCGGGCGATTACATGGGCGTCCGCCACAACTTTTTCTGCATGCGCAGAAAGGAGCGCATCCTCCGGCAAAGCAGTTCCGTTTTTTTGAAATTTCCAGACAAGCAGTTTCTTTGCAAACGCAATTTCCTGCTGCCGGATGAACCCGTTTTGTCCAAATACGGCCATATGTTCAATCCCCTTTTTTTTTTCTGCTACTTCCAGAACTCCGGCACCACCAGAATAATGACCGTATAGATTTCCAGTCTTCCCAGCAGCATGCACCAGGCCAGTACCCATTTGGCCATGGCCGGCAGATGGGCGAAATTTTCCGCCGGCCCCACGGTCCCGAATCCGGGTCCGATATTGCCAAGGCAGGATGCCACCGCGCCCAGGGCAGTGACAAGATCCAGGTCCATGGCCGCCAGAACCGCGCTGGCAAAGACAAACAAAAACAGGTACAGGGCCAGAAACCCCAGGATGGACCGGAGCACATCTTCCGATACCACCCGCTTGTTCAGCTTGACATGCCGGATGTTTCTGGGGTGAATCAGCCGGAACAGTTCCCGGTAGGCAAATTTGAAGCACACAATCAGCCGGGCGATTTTCATGCCGCCCCCCGTGGACCCGGCGGATCCACCTATGAACATACAGGTAAACAGAATCACCTGGCTGAGACCCGGGAACCCTTCATAGTCGGCCGTGGCATAACCGGTAGTCGTGAGGATGGCGACCGCCTGAAAAGATGCAAATTGAAATGCGGCGGCAAACGAGTCATAGACCCGGCCGTGAATATCCAGGGTGATGGCCAGAGTAAACACCAGAGCAAGGCCCAGAAATATTTTGCATTCCGTGTCACGGAAAAACGCCAGGGGTTTGCCCCGCAGCATCTGAAAATGCAGCGAAAAATTGATCCCTGCCAGGATCATGAACACCACGATCACATAATGGATATAGGCGCTGTCATAGTGGGCAATGGAAGCATTTTTGGGAGAAAACCCCCCGGTGGGCAGGGTGGTCAATGCATGGCAGATCGATTCAAACACGGGCATGCCGCCGATGGCCAAAAGAATAACCAGCAAAAGGGTCAGACCGGCATATACCATCCACAGGATTTTGGCGGAATCACTCAGGCGGGGGGCCAGCTTGTCCGGCACCGGACTGGGTACTTCTGCCTTATATAATTGGATACCACCCACCCCCAGAAAAGGCAGGATGGCCAGAGACAGTACAATGATACCCATGCCTCCCAGCCACTGGATCAGGCTGCGCCAGAACAGCAGGCTGGGGGTTGCCGCCTCGATATGGGTCATGACCGAGGAACCGGTGGTGGTGAATCCGGAAATGGACTCGAACACCGCGTCGGTCACGGAAGAGAAATCCGGGGAAAAATAAAAGGGCAGTGCCCCGAACAGCCCGATGGCGGTCCAGCTTACGGCCACCACGGCCATGCCTTCTTTCTGGTTGATGAACGGGGCATCCTCATCCATATGCCGGGACAGCAGTTTGAGCAGCAGTCCGGCTGTTGCCGTGATTACCATGGACCACATAAAACTGATGTGGGCCCCGTCCCTGAAAATAAGACTCACCAGCAGCGGCGTGGTCATAATAAGGGACAGTACCAGCAGAAAAATACTGACAATGCCTGAAATATACCGCCACCGCATTTAGAAAAATTCCAGTTTCACGGTCAGCAGTTTCTCCATTTTTTTGACCGCCTGCTTGACAGTGAACACAATGATCTGGTCTCCGGGGGTCACGACACTGTCTCCTGAGGGGATGATGATGCTGCCGTCCCGGATGATGCACACCAGCAGCGCTCCTTTGGGTATATCGATGTCTTTTAGGGGGTTATTGGTGATGTCTGAGGTTTCCAGGGCGATGGCCTGGATAAACTCCCCGCGTTCCCCGAATATGGAGATGTCGGACAGCACTTTTCCCTGTCTGACATTCTGGAGGATGGAACTGACCGCAGACAGCCGGGGGGAGACCACTTTTTCAATCCCGATGGTGGACAAAAACGGATAATAACTGGATTTGCCGATGCGGGTCACCGTGTTTTTCACGCCTAAGTTCTTGGCCAAAAGCGAAACCAGGACATTGGTTTCATCATCGTCCGTCACCGAGATCACCGCATCGATCTGGTTGAGATTTTCTTCCAGGAACAGTTTCTGGTCCGAGCCGTCGCCATGGAGTATCACCGTCTTGTCCATCTGCTCGGCCAGTTCCTGGCACCGGGCTTTGTCCGCCTCGATCAACCGGGTTTTGATTCCTTCTTTTTCCATCTGAGCGGCCAGGCGGGCACCGATACGTCCACCGCCCACAATCAATGCACTTTGAATGGGTTTGACCTGGATCCCGAAAATTTTCAAGGTTGCGTGAAGCTGGTCTGCGTGGCTGACAAAATACACCAGGTCATCGGGAAAAATACAGTCGTTTCCCCGGGGCACGATCACTTCGTTTTTTCGGATGATGGCGGCGATCAGAGGTCTTGTGTCACCGAACCGCTCCTGGAAATCCTTGAGGCACATGCCGGCCATGACCGAGGCGGAATCGATGCGGATTCCGGTATACCGAACTTTTCCATCGGCAAAATCTCCGGCATCCAGGGCCTGGGGGATATCCACCAGCCTGCGGATGGTCTTGACCACCTCGATCTCCGGGTTGATGATGGTATCGATGTGGGGAATCTGGTTTTTAAAGATATCATGAAACGCATCAAAATCGGTGTTTCTGATGCGTGCCAGTTTTTTGGTGGACGGGGAGAGCATATTGGTGACCAGGCAGGCGGTGAGGTTGATCTCATCACTGTCAGTGACGGCCAGCAGAATATCGGTTTCCTGGATCCCGGCCTGGGTCAGGACCATCGGGCTGCTGCCGGACCCCTCGATCACCTGGACATCCAGGTCTTCAAACAGTACCCGGGCCAGGTCCGGATTTTTTTCAATGACCACCACCTGTTTGTTTTCCGAGGCCAGGCGGGAGGCGATGTTATATCCCACCTCACCGGCGCCCACGATAATGATTTTCACACCTGTTCTCCTGTTGGGTCTGCCTGTATGGAAGGGCAATCTACTAGAATGATGCCGGGCTGTCAAATGCTTTGGGCAGCCCTGGATTTCCCTTTATTCGGATGCAGATGCGTTCATTACATGAGTTCGCAGACCCTGTCAAACACATCCGCCAGCCGCAGGATTCCCACGACCCGCTCTTTTTCCACCACCAGCAAAGACTGATGACAGCCGATGATGAACTGATGCACCGCCTCGGACACCGGCGCATCGATATTGACAAATTCGCCCTTTGAAGGCGTATACATGATCTCCTTGACCGGTGTTTCGGCGGCTTTTGCCAACAGGGTTTCCATGGATTCATGCCACAGGCTGAATTTGTCCACCAGCGAAGAGAGAAACTCCTGGTTGAACCCGAAATGGGACAGGCTCACGTTACCGGACGGGTCCGTGCCGGCAAACTGGCGGTATTTGGGCTCCAGGGCCTTGAATATTTCTCTGATGCCCACTTTTCCGATGACATGGTGATCCACATCATACACCAGCACTGCACGGTGTTTGTGGTTCAACTGTTTATCTGCGTTGGACTGCTTCAATGCCTGGATGGCGCCGGCCAGATTGTCTGTATCCGGTACTGTGGCGTAATCAGACAGGGCAATCATCAGCTCTTTGACTTTTGTTGCCTTCACGGTGTCTTTTCCCTGTAATGATGGGTGATTGTCTTTGCTGCCAGTTTCCAAATCCGGTTATTTTTTGCCTTCAGCCCGGTGCATGAAGCCGATCGGTCCAATGCACCGGGCCGGGCAAAAAAAGTTAATCCAGGAGAATGGGCATACCCAGCATCGGCCAGATCAGCAGCACAGCCAGTGCCGTCAGGGCCATGAGCAGAATACTGGCCGGAATGCCGTAGCCGAAAAATTCACCGGATGTGAACTGTCCGGAGTTGTAGGCAATGGCATTGGGGGCCGCACCCACCAGCAGCAGGAACGGCATACCGGCCACCACCAGGGCGGAGAACACGATGACTTCGGCAGCCACCCCTAAGTAGGGGGCCACCACCAGGGCCACGGGAACAGAGATGGCAATGGCCGCCACATTCATGATAAAGTTGGTCATGAGCATGACAAAAAAGGAAATGGCCATGACAAATACAAACCAGTGGGCTTCGGTGAAAAACCCCAGCCAGTTGATGGCCAGCCATTCGGCGGCCCCGGTCTGCCACAGGCAGAACCCCATGCTCATGGCCCCGGCAAACA
>JAABUD010000215.1 GCA_011389555.1 Desulfotignum sp.
TACATCTCATATGCCTATTCAACACCATCCTTTGAGTTGGGTGAACGTGATTTTGAGGTTATCTGGACTGTGGTTCTTTTCCGGCCAGCATGGAATCGGGCATTTTCACGGCAATGACCTGGCCGGTGGCGCAGATTTTGCCGTTGGCGGTCACCTTTTCATCCACCACCACTTTTTTGGGGGTGATCTGGGATACTGTAGCCCGGATTTCCAAGGGAACGCCCAGAGGGGTGGGGGCCAGAAAATCCACCTTTAAAGAAGCAGTGACAAACCGCAGGGCAGGTTCGCTGTCCATGGCCCGTCCTTGTTCTCTGTAAGTGGCGGCCGCTGCCGTGCCGGTGCCGTGGCAGTCGATAAGAGAGGCGATCAGTCCGCCGTATACAAATCCGGGAATGGCTATGTGATAGGGTTCGGGTTCATAAACAGCCACACTTTCCTCTCCATCCCAATAGCTTTTAATCTGATGACCGTGTTCGTTTTTGCGGCCGCAGCCATAGCAGTGACTGAATTCTTCTGAATAATAATCCTGGAATGCTTTTTCTGTCATCGGTTATACTCCTTGCAATCTATGGGTTGTGATCTGATCGGTCACTGTAGTATGGACGGGGTTTATTTTGCGTTCAGGCGCCACGATTCTATGCGTTACACCGAGCTGCTGCTGACAATCTGTATGCCGGCATCCTGCATCTTTTTTCGGGCGTCTTTTCCCCCCTCCGGGGTAACCGGCAGGGTGGCATCGGAAATGAGAATGACTTCAAATCCCTCTTTTTCTGCATCAAGGGCGGTTGCCAGCACACACACATCCTCGGCAAGCCCGCCGATGAACACGCGGCTAATACCCTCGTCACGCTGCCTTACGGCAAGCCCGGTCTGGTCAAAGGCGGAGTTCTGGTCCTGGTCAAAACGCACCCCCTTGGTTACGATGACAGCGGTATCCGGCAATGCAAGGTCCGGGTGGAACCTTGCACCGTCGCTGTCCTGGATACAGTGGGGAGGCCAGGGCCCGCCGCTTTCTGCAAAACTCACATGCCCTGCCGGATGCCAATCCCGGGATGCAAACACAGGCACGCCGGCGGCGGCAGCATCGGCAATCCATCGGTTCAGAACAGGAATGACCGCATCTGCGTTTTCAATGGGCAACGCCCCGCCCGGGCAGAAATCATTTTGTATATCCACCACGATCAGGGCATCGCCAGGCTGAAATGTCTGTGTCATAAGTGCCTCCAGAAGTTATGTCTATTTTAAGAATATACCATAAAACTGTAATGGGATGGGCATAAATTATTTTATTTTCTGAAAGGCAGTTTTCATGTCAGTTCATAGCGTTCCAGAGCGGAAGACACAATGCAGTGGATCAGTTCCTGATAGTCCCGGTCGGCTCCTTTACCGGTGGCGTGGTAAAGGGTAAAGAGCTGGGGGCTCCAGCTTTTCACCGGCTTGAGCCCGGGGATGCCGTTGGCTTCGATGATTTTCAGATCCCCTTGTGCATCCATTCGCATGTCCACCCGCACATGGTCCAGGCAGTGTAAGGTTTCTACAGCGCTTTTGCACAGGGCAACCGCCTGGTCAGCCATTTTTCCGGCCCGCTTGATCCGGGTTACGCCCACACCCCGCAGGTCGCTGCGCAGAATGGGGTATCTGCCAAAAAGCTGCGGGTCCACCACCACCCGGCCGGGCAGAAATTTCTGCAGCCGGCCGTTGCCCAGCATGAGCACGGTGTACTCATCGCCGGGAAGGTATTCTTCCACCAGGGCGGGCTGGTCAAAATTGTTGTGGATATAGGCTGTCTGCCGGGCCAGTGCTTCCGGGGTATTTACCACGGAATCATCGCTGATGCCCACGGACCGGGACTCACAACTGGGTTTGACAAATGCGGGAAACATGATGTCCGGCAAAGCCTGCCCCTGAGAAACCTCAATATGAAACGGCACCCTGATGCCTTGGGCTGCCAGCAGGTCATGGGTGGCGGTCTTGTCGATGAGACGTTTCATGGTGGCGCTGTCCGGGCCGATGTAGGGAATGGCACGGGCATCAAAATAATCTGCCAGCCACTGGCCGGTGCCTGTGCCGATGATATCGCTTTTGTCCGAGATATGGTAAAGGGCGCTCCAGACCATGTCAAACCCGCCGGCTTCCATGGC
>JAABUD010000216.1 GCA_011389555.1 Desulfotignum sp.
TCAGATGGGTGGATCGCTCCAGCAGGCGGGCATGGATATAAAAAATATCACCGGGATAGGCTTCCCGGCCCGGGGGTCTGCGCAGCAGCAGTGACAACTCGCGATAGGCCCGGGCATGGCGGGTCAGATCATCATATACAATGAGGACATCTTTTCCCTGGTGCATGAAATGCTCTGCCATGGCCGTGGCCGTATACGGGGCCATAAACTGCAGGCCCGGCGGATCTTCTTCCGTGGACACCACGGCAAACGAATAGGACATGGCATCATTTTCCGTAAGTTCGGCAATGACCTTGGCAAGGGCGGATCCCCGCTTCCCTATTCCGCAGTAGATGCAGACCACATCCTTTCCCTTCTGGTTGGCAATGGTATCCAGGGCAATGGCGGTTTTTCCGGTCTGCCGGTCCCCCAGGATCAGTTCGCGCTGCCCTCTGCCGATGGGAATCAATGTATCGATGACGGTAATGCCTGTCTGTAACGGGGTGGTTACCGGGGCACGGTCCATGATTTCCGGGGCCGGCTGTTCCACGGGCCGAAGGGATGTCTGTGAAAGGGGTGCTTTTTGGTCAAGGGGTTTTCCCCTTGCATCCACCACCCGGCCGATGAGTGCGTCCCCCGTGGGAACGGACATGACCTTTTCCGTGCGGTTCACCTCTCCGCCGGCATGCAGGGTATCGGTTTCATCCAGCATGATGACCCCGATGACGTCCATGTCCAGATCAAATGCCATGCCATATGCATTCGGGGTGCACAGCAGCAGTTCCTCGGACTGGACCCCTGTAAGGCCTGCAACCGTTATAATACCCGAACTGATGGATTCAATGCGGCCGAAATCCCGCACATGCAGTGTGGGATCCTGGCTATCCAGAACGGTGGTCATGGTGGATACAAAATCATCCACGACCTGTGCCAATTCATTGTTTTTCTGGTTCATGATCTTTGCTTTCAATGGCCTGGTTTATCTGTTTTTCCAGCGCACTGACATAGTCGTGGGCATGCCAGGTCATTTTTTTGCCGCCGGCGGCAAACGCAATCCCGAACACCAGTTCCGGTTTGACATCAAATGCAATATTTTTCACATCCGGCCGCTTTTGTGATACGGCTTTTTGAATTGATTTCTGCTGGCTTTCGGACAAATCAAATCCCGTGCTCACCCGGGGTTGTGTTTCCACCTCCCGGGGCAGATCTTCTTTGTCCAGTTCTTCAAACCGGGACAGAAATTTTTTCACGGCCTGGTCCTGGGCCCGGGTATCTGCCAGATGGGACAGGGTTTTTTCAACGGTATCAAAAATAAGGCGGGCCGCCTGTTTTGTAAACCGGTCAAAAAAAGAGGCTTTTTCCTGTTCCAATGCAGTCTGCCACTTGTTTTTCAAGCCGTCCACTTCCTCACGGGCCTCTTTGATCAACGATTCGCGCCGCTCTTTTGCTTCTTTGTCTGCCTGTTTCAACCTGGCATCCCACTCATCCTGCAGCGATTGTGTCTTTTTTTCAAAGCTCTCCCGGGCTTCTTTTGCTTTGGCCTCTTGTTCTCCGGCCTTGTCAAAGCGCTCTTTGATATTGTTTTCCCGCTGGTCCATGGCCTGTTTGATCCGGTCAAACAAAAATATCTTCAACAGCACCAGCAGGATCAAAAAATTAACGACCTGGGCCCCCACTGTAAACCAGTCAATCAACATGATATCCCTCTCAATTGGCTGCTGAAATCACATAATCCCAGAACGGGTTGGCAAACAACAGGATCATGGAAACCACAAAACAGTATATGGCGGTTGATTCGATCATTGCCAGTCCCACAAAAAGGGTGCGTGTGATGGTGTTTTTTTCATCCGGCTGCTGGGCGATGGAACTCAAGGCGCTTGCCACGGCCCGGCCTTCACCGATGGCCGGCCCGATGGCCCCCACGGCAATGGTAAGACCGGCTGTGATAACAGATGCCATACCGATAAAACTGATACTGCTCATATCATAATCTCCTTTACTGGTTGTCGTCTTTTTTTGTATCTGTCTGGTCCTGGACCTGGGTGGCGGATGCGATATACACCATGGCCAGAACGGCAAAAATATAGGCCTGAATCAGCCCGGTCAAAAGTCCGAGCAACTGCAGGATTACCGGAAAAACAAAGGGAATGAT
>JAABUD010000217.1 GCA_011389555.1 Desulfotignum sp.
ACCACCATTGCCGGACTTTTGCCCCTGCTGTTTGAAAAAAGCCTCCAGGCCCAGATACTGGTGCCCCTGGTCATCAGTACCTCCTTCGGCCTGATGGCCAGCACCACCATGGTGCTGCTGGTCATTCCGTGCATGTATATGATTCTGGGTGATCTGGGCATCGTGGAAAAGATCTCTGCTGATCCGGATGCCCGGCCCGATAAAAATATCCACACAACCTGAGGGAGGAACCATGAAATTCAGTGCGTTGAATGAATGCAGACAGACCATTTCCGATGAAGACATTGTCGTGGCCATGAAAAAAATCCCCGGATACCTGGACATCACCCCGTCTGATTTCATGGAAATATACCGGGTGGCCTTCGACCATGCCCTGCACCGATTAAAACACGCCATCACAGCGGAGCAGATCATGACAAGACAGGTGGCAACGGTTCCGGAAAAAGCGCTGCTTGCCGAGGTGGTCCGGCTCCTGGCTGACCATGACATATCCGGGATGCCGGTGATCCGCTCGGACCGCACCATTGCCGGGGTCATCTCTGAAAAGGATTTTCTGTCAAAAATGGGCGGCGGCGAATCCCCCTCGTTCATGCATGTGATCCTGCAGTGCCTGGAAAAAACGGGCTGTCTCGCCGCTGATATAAAAAAACTGACTGCGAAAGATATCATGTCATCCCCTGCCGTCACCATCTCCGGCACCATGCCGCTGTTTGAAGTGGCGGAGATCATGGACCGCCACAACATCAACCGGGTCCCGGTCATTGATGAAGCTGGACGGCTGGCAGGGATTGTTGCCAGGTCCGATTTGATCCAGACCATGTGTTAATCTGTAAAAAAGGGGGTGATACCGTGTCGGCATTTTTAAAAAAAATGAAAGGCGGCAGCCAGAGCCCGCCTGGTGTGGGATTTTCCGAAATTGCATGGTCCTGGCTCGGGGCGTTTCTGGGGATCATACCGGTGGCTTTGCTGCAGTACACTTTTTTTCCTGACGGGGACCTGGTGTTTCTCATCGGATCTTTCGGGGCCTCTGCCGTATTAATCTACGGAGCGGTGAGAAGCCCGCTTGCCCAACCCAGGAATCTGGTAGGGGGGCATGTGATCTCCGCGGTCATCGGGGTGGCTGCCTGGCAGGTGCTGGGATCTGCCCCCTGGCTGGCCGCAGCCTTTGCAGTGGCCACGGCCATTGCCGCCATGCACGCCACCAAGACCCTGCATCCGCCCGGCGGGGCCACTGCCCTGATTGCGGTGATCGGCAGTGAAAAAATCCACAGCCTGGGCTATTTATATGTTCTGTTTCCCGTGTTCACCGGTGTGATCCTCATGCTGGCCGTGGCACTGGTTGTCAACAATATTGCCGGATCAAGAAAATATCCGGAGTTCTGGTGGTAAAATTTACCGTGGTACAAAAAAACAGCCATCCTTATATTTATTGTTTGAATGTGTTATTGTAATATACGTATACACCATGGACCACAGAGGAGCCAGATGAACCCGACCAAACGATCCACAGGAGGACGGAAGATGAAAAAACTGCCGATCGGGGTCAGCAATCTTCGGGAGATTGTCGAGGAGGGGTATGCCTACGTGGATAAATCCGGGCTTGTCTATCAGCTGGCCGAAAGCGGAAAGTACTATTTTCTCTCCCGGCCGCGTCGATTCGGCAAATCACTGTTCATCGACACCTTGAAAGAGGCATTCGAGGGGAACCGGGATCTGTTCCGGGGATTGTGGCTCCACGATCACTGGGACTGGGACAAAAAACATCCCGTGATCCAGATTTCCTTTGGCGGGGGCGTGGTGCGCAACCGGGAGGAACTGGATCGCCGCATCGTGGATATCCTGTATCGAAACCAGAAGACCCTGGGAATAACCTGCCGGGACCCCGAGGATGTCCCGGGCTGTTTTGGCGAACTGATTCGAAACAGCGCCGAAAAGTTCGGTCTCCGCACCGTGGTCCTGGTGGACGAATATGACAAGCCGATTCTGGACAACATTTCGGATACGGCCGCTGCCCTGGAAATCAGGGAAGGTTTGAAAAACCTTTATTCCGTTATCAAAGACAGTGATGCATGGGTCCAATTCGCCTTTCTCACCGGCGTTTCCAAATTCTCCAAGGTGAG
>JAABUD010000218.1 GCA_011389555.1 Desulfotignum sp.
CCCAGAAAGGCGTAGCCGGACCGGTTCAGGTCCTTGAGCATTCGGGCTTCAAACAATAGATTCGCTGTCTGCTTCATAACATCTCCAAAATCAAGTCGGTCAGAACTGGTCCCAGGTGATGCGCAGAATCTCCTGGTAAGTGGTTTCTCCGGCCAGCATCTGTTGAATGCCGTTCTGGCGCAGCAGGGTCAATCCCTGCTCCATCGCTTTTTTCCGAAGGGCTTTCAAACTGCCGTCCGGTGTGCTCAGCCGCTTGAGTTCATCCGTGTAAGGCAGGACTTCGTAAATCCCTGCCCGGCCCTTGTATCCGGTGCCCCGGCATTTGCTGCACCCCTTGCCGTGACACAGGCGCACCCTGCCGGCTTTGCCCACCGGCACACCCAGTTCCGCCAGTTCTTTTGCCTCCATCTCGATGGTCTGAGCACAATGGGGGCAGATCCGGCGCACAAGGCGCTGGGCCACAATCCCGTTGAGAGAGGCATGCACCAGATAGGGCGGGATGCCCAGGTCCAGGAGCCTGAAAATTGCGGACACACTGTCATTGGTATGCAGGGTGGACAGCACCAGGTGACCGGTCAGCGCGGCCTGGACCGCGGCCTGGGCCGTTTCCAGATCCCGGATCTCCCCCACCATGATAATGTCCGGATCCTGGCGCATGATATTGCGCAGCACCGACCCGAACGTCACATCGATGGCCGGCTGCACCGCAATCTGGTTGAACTCTTCATGGATCATCTCAATCGGGTCCTCGATGGTGGTGACGTTCACCTCCGAAGACGAGAGCAGGCGAAGGCTGGAGTACAGGGTGGTGGATTTACCGGATCCCGTGGGCCCGGTGACCAGCACAATGCCGAACGGAAGGGTGATAAGCTGTTTGTACTTGTTGAAATCCATTTTGGAAAACCCCAGTTTTTCCAGGTCCTGAAACAGGATATCCGGGTCCATGATCCGCATCACCGCTTTTTCACCGAATGCCACCGGAATCGTGGATACCCGGATTTCCACCTCGGTTTCCTGTTTCAGCAACTTGATCCGGCCGTCCTGGGGACGTCGTTTCTCCGCCATGTCCAGGCCGGACAGGGTTTTGATCCGGCTGATCACTGCATTGTGCAGCTGCTTGGGCAGCTTGTACACGGTGTGCAGGACCCCGTCGATGCGCATGCGCACCAGGCAGATATTCCGTTTGGGCTCGATGTGAATGTCGCTGGCTTTCTGGTCGAATGCATAGGAAAACAGATGGTTGACGGCATGGACAATATGCTGATCCGTGGCAGACAGGTCTTCCCGGGCGTTCAGGCTGGAGAACCGTTCCAGATTGCCCAGATCCACCCCGTCACCGGAAAACAGGGCCTGGGCCGCGGAAATGGAAGACTTGAACCCGAAAAATTCCTGAATCAGTTTTTCGATATCCGATCGGGCACTGACCACCGGCATCACCTTGAGCCTGGAAACCATTTCCACATCTTTGAGGGCCTCGTGATTGAACGGATCCGGTGTGGCCACCACCAGTTTACCGGCATCCACCTCCAAAGGGAGAAACCGGTGCTTCATGGCAAAGGATTTTGAGATAAACCCGGTCACCACGTTCATGTCCAGTTTCAGCGGATCGATTTTCCGGTATCCCAGTTTCCAGGATTCGGCCAGTGCCCGGTAGATCCGGTCTTCATCCAGAATCTGTGCGGGATTTCCTGCCGCCTCGATCTTCAGGTGAACAATCACATCGATCAGGGTCATACGTTCCAGGGCTTCTGTCCGGGAAATACCCTGAAACGACACTTTTTTCGAGCACTGGTAGATCTCGGATTTCACCTTTTGTTCCCGGCGCAGCAGATCCCGGGCCTGTTCCGATGTCAACAGCCCTCCACTCACCAGGATTTTGCAGATATTCCTGGATGAAAACCGGTTCAGGGGGGACCTGTGCATGGACGTTTCCTTTATACATTGCGCGCCGGCCCGGAATCGAGCGGGGGCCGGTCGTCATTAAAAAAATGAGGTGCCGGTCCGGCACAGGGTTGACTTTTCGCCGGAAGGCTGTACAACTACACAATTTAATTTCAATACCCGATCAATAAAGGATAATCAGTG
>JAABUD010000219.1 GCA_011389555.1 Desulfotignum sp.
CGGAACTCAAAGTGTGCGCCATCAATATTGAACCGGCCGCGTAATTTTTTAAAACAGATCCTTTAAAAGCCCGGCATGTTTTTTGATGCCGGGCTTTTTTATAAGGAATCGCTTCCTGACACCTTTCCGGGTTCCGGCCTTCGGGTCAGGCCCTGTAAACTTAAAATGATCATTCGGCAGGATTGGGTAAGCAGGCGATTGACCATCAGCAGCCGGGATATGTCAGTTTCCTTGACCGTTTTTTTATCCACAGCACCGGCACAGGCCCGGATAAACAGCTTGTCTTCTTCTTCCACATTGAAAAAATAACGGCTCAGCGTTTTTTCGATATCCAGTTCCATACCGGTGGATGCCGGATCTGATTCAGCTGCCGTGATCGTGTCAACACGGGTTTTCAACTGCTTGAGCCGGGTCATGAAATCCTGATACATGGATTGCATGAACGAATTGTCGTCATTGCTGAAATCCTTGATTTCACCCATGATATCGGTAAAGTTGCGCATGGCGTTCATGATACTTCGGCTGGCACGCATGAGCGGTTCCATGCGCATGGTTTCGTTTTCATCCAGCGGCTGGGCCTGAATCCGGGCGTAAAAGGCAAATATTTCCGCATGCAGTCGTTCAAGATCTTCATACTGAATCACCGTTTCCATGATCGGCGGATCTGTTGCCATTTTTTGCCTGTCTGCCCGGCGGCGGTGACGTCTGTGGATGTTGTATTTTCCGGCAATATACAGGAAAGACAGGTGCAGCTGATTTGAAATTTCTTTTCTCAACGCGGCAATGGCGGCATCCGGTACCTCAGGTGGGGTGTTGATGATATATTTTGTTAAAATCGGTTTCTTTTCAACAAAAAGCAGTTCAAGCCGGTTCGCCATAAAAGGAATGGCCGGAAAGAAAATAATGACTCCCATGACATTGAACAGGGTATGGAAAAGAGCTACGCCCAGCACGGGATTATCCGCGAACGCAAACACATCCAGAATCAGCCAGAATATCAGGGGCAGAAAGATAAGCATGACGGTGGCGGTGCCGGTGCTGAACAAGAGAGAACTGACAGCCGCCTGTTTTTTGGCGGGAGCGCCGCCGATGGCCCCCAAAAGAATGGTGACGGTGGTGCCGACATTGGCGCCGATCACCATGGCCGCCCCGGCCTGGAAATCGATGATGCCTGAAAACAGCGTGGTCAGAACCACGGCAATGGTGGCGGAACTCGACTGCATGATCGCGGTCAGCAGAATACCGACCAGAATATAGACAAAAGGGCCGAAAGTGGGCAAAGAGGCAATATCAATGGCGGTTGCCAGATGTTCCACACTGGTTTTCATGAAATCCAGGCCATGAAACAGAAAACCAAAGGAGATGAACAGCTTGCTGACATTGACGTACCGGGGGGATTTGGACAGAAAGATCAGACCCACCCCGCCTAAACCGATCAAGGGCAGGGCAAAGGTTTCGATTTTGAACTTGAAACCGAAGATGGCCACGATCCAGGCGGTGATGGTGGTGCCGACCTTGGCACCCATGATCACGGCGATAGCATTGACCAGGGTCACCAGTTGAGCGCCCACAAATGCCAGCACCATCAAAGAAACCGCGGAACTGCTCTGCAAAACAGCGGTGCTGACGATCCCGGTGACCAGCCCTTTGATCCGGGTACCGGTATATCTGCGGATAAGGATTTTAAAAGAACGGCCTGACAGCAGTTTGATGGACTCCTCCATCATGAACATGCCGAATAAAAATATTCCCAGGCCCGCCAGAAATTTCCATCCATCCATTAATTCAAGCATTGGTTTTCCAGTTTTTCAGGCAGGTAATCATCAAAAAAGATCCGGGGTCGGATAAATTGTGCAATCCGCCCCCGGGCCCAAAAAGGTCTTCACCCTTTTTTAAAAGAACGATCTTTCAGGTCTCAGATCGGTTCTGTCTTGTGTATTCTGTCTGCCGGGCAAAAAGCCGGTTGCCGTTAATCGGCAGGCGCGGGTACCGGGGTTTCCACCGGTATTTTAGGTGATACACATGTCACTGCCTGGA
>JAABUD010000220.1 GCA_011389555.1 Desulfotignum sp.
CTGATGACCAGGGGCACCAGTATCTGGGCCTGGAGGCTTTTTTCAAACAGCAGGGGCAAAAGTCCGGCAATGGTGGTGGTGGAGGTGAGCAGCACGGCCCGGAACCGGTCCTGGCTGGCCCCGGCTGCAGCCTCATAAATAGATTTCCCCTGTTTTCTGGCATTTTTTAAAAACAGGACCAGTAATATGGAATCATTGACCACAATGCCCCCCAGGGCAATAAATCCCAGCAGGCTGGGCATGGAGATGGGCACCCCCATCAGGCCGTGGCCCCAGATCACACCGATCAAAGAAAAAGGGATGGCCAGCATCACGATCAAAGGTTCGGTAAAGGTTTTGAACTGAAAACTCAACAGCACGAAAATCCCTATAAATCCGATCATCATGGACCGGAACATCGATTTCTGGGTGGTGGTGGTTTCTTCCAGGGATCCGGCAATGGTTAACCGGATATCCGGATAGTTTTCGGCAAATTCCGGGCGATAAGTGTTGTTGAACCGGGCCATCAATTCTTTGGTGTTGGCCAGGCGCGTGTCCACATCCCCTCTCAGGGTCACGGCCCGCATGCCGTTGAACCGGGCGATCCTGGCCCAGTCCCGTTCCATTTTCCAGGTCACCACGGCAGGCAGGGGCACCCGGGTGCCGTCCGGGCGGGTCAGGTGGAAGTTTTCCAGCCGGTGCAGGCTGTTTTTGTCCATGTCTGCCATCCGGACATCGATTTCATAGGCTTCCGCACCCTTCTGGATCTCATCGGCGGTAATGCCCTGGAACGCGGCCCGGAGCTGCTGCCCCACCCCGGCAGCATCAAATCCCATGCCGTGGGCCCCGGGCCGCATTTTCATTCTCAGCTCCGGCTTGCCCGGCCGCAGGTCATCCGCCAGGTTCATCACCCCCTCAAACTGGTTGAACCAGGTTTTCAGGTCGGTGACCGCCTGTTGTAATTCATCCAGGTCTTTTCCCCTCAGGCGGATCTCAATGGGCCGCCCGCCCGGCCCGAATCCGGGTTCGCCCAGGGTCAGGCTCACCACATCCGGCAGGTTCCCGATTTCTTTGCGCCAGGCAGCCAGGTACGCCGCGATGGTGCCGGATCTTTTTTCCGCCGTGAGCAGGTCCACTGTGATGGTGGCCACATGGGGCCCGTTTTCAAAGGCCTCGGTATTGACATTGTACTGGACATAGGCATTTTCCACCAGATCCCGGCCCCCGGGCTGTGCAGAAGAAAATTGCGTGTTGGTGCGGGCCAGGGCATCCAGGATTTGGGCCACGGTGTCTTCCGTAAAAGACAGCGGGGTTCCCTGGGGCATCAGCAGCTGGGCTGTGACCAGATCCCCTTCCAGTTCCGGAAATCCCTGGAACTGGATTTTTCCGGATGCCACCATGCCCACGGACAAAATCAGCAGACCGATCACCACGGTTACCACCAGATACCGGAAGGTGAGCAGCACGCGGATGACCCGTCCCAGAATCCGGGTGCGCACCCAGTCAAAAAACCGGTCAAATCCCTTGCGGAACCGGTTGGTTTTCTCCGGATCAAATTGGGTCATCGCGTGGTTCATGTGTCTGGGAAGAATCCAGAACGCTTCGATGAGACTGATTGCCAGCACCAGAATCAGCATCATGGGCACCACCTTGAGGACCCGGCCGATCTGGCCCCCGATAAAGGCCAGGGGTCCCAGGATGCAGATGGTGGTGATAAACGAGGAGATCACCCCGGCCCCCACCTCTTTGACACCGTCCACGGCCGCGGCCAGGGCTGGTTTGCCTTTCTGGCGGTGTGTCATGATGTTTTCCGCCAGCACAATGGCATCATCCATGAGCAGGCCGATGGCCATGAGCATGCCCACCATGGTGAACATGTTGATGCTCAGCCCCAGGTGGGGCACCAGGATAAAGGCCCCGAGAAAGGAAACCGGCAGGCCCATCACCACCCAGAAGGAGATCCGGATGTTGAAGAACAGCCACATGAAGGCAAACACCAGCAAAATTCCCTGGATTCCGTTTTTCACCAGCATGTTCAGGCGGTCTGTGAGA
>JAABUD010000221.1 GCA_011389555.1 Desulfotignum sp.
AACTGTCCGGACGTTCACTGGTTTCAGCATCTGCAGGCGAAAAAACGCAGTGGACAACGTCGAGATCCGCATCCAGCAGCGCTGCAAAACAAACGGCCTGTTTTGCCGGAAAACAGGAAGGGAAATCACAGGCTGCAACAATTTTTTTTACCTCTGGGCCTTTTTCCACGGTTTCAGGGTTTTCCCGGCATCGTAAAACAAGAAAGGGCTGTTCACTGTGTCTTGCCATCCGTTCAACAACACTGCCCACAAAAGCCCTTTTAAACCCTGAAAACCCGTGGCTTGCGGCAATGACAAGATCTGCCTTTTTTTCCTTTACAGCCCTGGCAAGTTCCGCAGCAGGCTCGCCCGGTACAATCCACGATGTCCAGGGGATGCCTGTTTTTTCCATGAGGTGTGTGATGGTGTGGTCTGCCCGGCACAGGTCCTGATTCCTGGAGGAGGAAGCAACGCCGTCCAGCCGTTCCCTGGGGGGAGACACCGCATGGAAGATGACAAGGGATGCCCGGCATTTTTCTGCCAGGGCCCTGCCCCAGGAGATCACATGAGCCGAATAGTCTGACAGATCGATGGCGCAGAGTATTGTCTGGATTCTGTTGTCCATAACACCCGCCTGCCTTTTTTTGAAAAAGAATCGTAAAAGGGCTGTTGCTTCAATCTACCACTTTTCTGCTAAAATGCAACACCATAAGAAAATAGTGCTGACACAGCCAGTTCATGGAGGCTGGGGCTGTACTCCGTGACATGGTGCAGCGGCGAAGGCACAAATCCCCCGGAAATCATGCCGAAACCGGCAGAAGTCCGGCGATCAGATACGGCGTCGCCGGAGTACGCAAAGCGCATGGTGGATCGAATAACCTGAAGATCTCCTGCGGTGATTACAGATAGCCAAACAGCTGAGAAAGGGTTTGTTTAACGTTGTTTTGATCCTTTTCTGACAGGTGGCCGATTTTTCTGAGGATAAACCGATTGTCGAGGGTAAACAATTTCATCCGTACGACAGACGGTGCTGTCAGGCCGGATTGCCTTTTGTCTGTAATCTGACAGTCCAATGGCCAGGGTTCATTTTTCCGGCTGGTGATCATCGCCAGCACAGCATGTTCAATTTTCCTGTTGAAACATTCGTTCCGGGACAAAACCAGCGCCGGTCTGTGTTTTCTTTGCGTTGAGTCGGTAAACGGAAACGGGACAACCACGACATCAAACGGGTTATAAATCACTATACGCTTCCTCATCGTTTTGGGATCCCCATTCATTCAGGGTCGGAATCAGCGCATTGCTGAACGCAATATCGATGGGTCTGGCTTTTCTGATCTTGATCATGTCATCTTCAATTTCAAAAGCGATCACATCGCCCGCATTGAGCCCAAGCCGTTCTCTTACTGTTTTGGGCACTGTGGCCTGATATTTTTTGGTGAGTTTGCTGATAACTGTCTGCATTGGTACCTCCTGTTGAATAGGTGTATTACGGTAATACTATCATGCTGTGAAACACATTACAACCGGTTACCGGATGAAAATCTGATGACCCCACCTTGATTTTTTTAATCAAAATCAGATATATTGTCTTCATATAAAATCAAGTGGAAACAATATGTCTGGGCGACCAGATTGTTTTTTCCCGCATTGCGGGCCGGACCAAGGACGTGAAAGAAGTCCGCGCTAAATATGGTCTGCCGGAATGAGTATTCATTGGACAGATACGGCGGAAAAACATTTAGAGGCCATTGAGCAAAATATCAACCAATATTGGAGAATTTGAGATGCTGCTGGAATACATACAGGCTGCGCTTCGGCGCGCGAAGTACGAAATTCTGCCGGACGACGGCAGTTACTATGGAGAGATCATTGAATGTGCTGGCGTTTACGCAAATGCAAAAACCCTGGAAGAGTGTAGGGAAGAACTCCGGGAAGTGCTCGAAGAATGGGTTTTATTTCGGGTTCATAAGAATCTTCAATTACCGACAATTGACGGGATTGCGCTTACAGTCAAGGAAGTGGCCTGATGCCA
>JAABUD010000222.1 GCA_011389555.1 Desulfotignum sp.
GATCCTGTGACGGATCTGTCCTATATCCTTTACACCGGCGGGACCACCGGGTTTCCCAAGGGGGTGCCGGGCAACCACACCGGCGCCACCTCCTATATCAATGATGTTACCTTTGATGTGGCAGGGGAACACCTCAAGGAGGGCAGGGACGTGTATATCGCCATCAACCCGCTGTTTCATATCATGGCGCTGGGGTTTTTCATGGCCATCGGCCTGAACAAGGGCAACATGGTGGTGCTCATGCCCCAGCCCCAGGTGGATGCCATCCTGGAATCCATCCAGCAGTACCGGGTCCGCTGGTTTCTCGGGGTGCCTGCCCTGTACCGCATGATCCTGGAAAACGACCGGCTGGACCAGTATGATCTGTCCTCTCTGCAGTATTGTTTCTGCGGCGGGGATGTACTGCCCGGCAAGGTGATGAACCGGTTCAAGGAAGCCTACGGCCTGCCCATTTACCAGGTATATGGATCCACGGAAGTAGGCCATGTGACCTATAGTAAAATCGGGTCTGAGCCCTCTTCCGGTTCCATTGGATATCCCTTGAAAAGCCGGGAATGCATGGTGGTGGATCCGGTTACCCTGGAATGTGTGGAACACGGAGAAAGCGGAGAATTGTTTGTGTCCTCTCCCTATGCATTGAAAGAATATTACGGCAAGCCAGATGAAACCCAAAAAACCTATATCAAGGTCAATGACAAGGTGTACTGCCGTATGGGGGATTATGTGTCGTGCAGGCCGGACGGCGAACTGGTCTATATGGAACGGTCCGCTGATATCATCAAACACAAGGGATACCGGGTGTCTGCATCGGAGATCGAGGCGGTTCTCCAGGACCATCCCACGGTCATCAACGCCTGTGTCATAGGTGTGCCGGATGAAAAAACAGGGGAACGTATCAAGGCCATTGTGGTGCTCAAGGAGGATGCCCGGGGTGTGGGCGGGGTGGAACTGATCAAATGGTGTGCCGACCGGCTTGCTTCCTACAAGGTGCCGGGATATGTGGAATTCCGGGACATGCTGCCCAAATCCAAGGTGGGCAAGCTGCTGCGCCGGGAGGTCAGAGACAGTGAGGTGCGACGAATCACGGAAAAAACAGCAGGATGATGCCATGACACTTTTTTTGCGCCATCACCGGGTACCATGAAAGCCGGGCCGTTTTCCTGGAAGATCTTTCTGGACCGGCACCGGCACCGGATTCTGGATGAATGGCAGGAACGGCTTCACTCAGAGGTATCCGATCGCTATGCCAGCCGGCCAGACAGGAACTGGCCCAGACCACAGCCAATGCCTGTGATGCTTTCTGCCAGGTGCTGGCGGACAATGATTACACCCGCATCAACCATTTTATCAGTGAAATCACCCGGATCAGACTGGAAGCCGGATTTCCCCTGGCAGAGGTACAAAAGGCGTTTGAGCTGTTCAGAGAAATCCTGATTCCCATCCTGGTGTCGGAATCCCCGGAACCGCTGCTGTGCCAAAACATAGAGGCGGTCAACCAGGGTCTGGCCTACACCATCCACCGGTTTTCCAGCCATTTTCAGAAAATGCACGAGACCTATCTCAAGGACTACGCCCGACGTCTGGAAAAGGATATGGCGGCCCGGACTGCGGAACTCAAGGAATCGGAACAGCAGTACCGGCGCCTGGTGGAGGAGATCCAGGACGGGTACCTGGTGTTGAACAAAGAACGCATTGAATATGTGAACCCGGCTTTCTGCAAACTCCATGGGGTAACCCCGGACCAGGCCCTGCAAAAATCGTTTCTCTGCTTTGTGGCCAAGAAAAACAAGGACATGGTCAAACAGATTGTGACCTGTGAAGCGGTTGACGGCAGCGAACCGGAAGCATTTGAATACCTGAGAAAAACCCATGACGGGGCCTGCCTGCCCACGGAGATCAATTTCAAACCCTCCTGGTTCAAGGGCCGGGCCCACCATCTGTGCATTGTCCGGGATATCACCCGGCGCAAGGAAATGGAAAAAAAGAGCCGGGAAATGGAGCGCATGGCCTATATCGGGCATCTCACCGCCTCTTTGTCCCATGAGATCCGCAATCCCCTGTCATCGGTGAAAATGAACCTGCAGATCCTGGGAAAAAATGATGCCTTTGCCGGCAATGACAAGCGGCGCCTGGCCATATCCGAGCGGGAGATCCACCGCCTGGAAAACATCCTCCAGCAGCTGCTGGATTTTGCCAAACCCATGACCCTGGACCTGACCCAAACCGACATCAACCAGGTGATCCTCCGGTGCACCGAGCTGCTGGAAATCAAGCTCAACCAGCAGAACACCTGCTGCACCATCCAGACGGACGACACCCTGCCGCGCATCATGGCGGACAGATCCAAGCTGGAGCAGCTGGTCATCAACCTGCTGCTCAACGCCCTGGATTCAGCGACAGACGGCGGCAGCATTATCATCACCACAGCCGTCCGGCACCTGGATACCGGCCCTTTTGCCGTCATACGGGTCCAGGACGACGGCAAAGGCGTTCCCGGAGATGCGCTGCCCTATATCTTCGAACCTTTTTTTACCACCAAGGCCATCGGCACGGGCCTGGGACTTTCCAACGTCAAGCAGATCGCCACTGCCCACCTGGGCCGGGTGGAGGTGGCGGACATCAAGCCCCGCGGCACCGCTTTTGAGGTGCTGCTGCCGCTGGTAAATGAAGTGGATCAAGCTACTTGATTTTAAATTAATTTTTCGCTTTTCTTGCAATACACATAAATCATGATAAGATGTGTATTGTAAGAAAAGCGAAAAAGGAAGATTGTCATGAAACGCACCAATGTGATACTTGACGAAAAATTGATCGATGCGTGCATGAAAGCCACCGGCATGAAAACCCAAAAGGCTTTGATCGATCATGCACTGCGCGAGCTGCTCAGGCATGAAAGGCAAAAAAAAATACTTGAATTGAAAGGGAACATCAACTGGGAAGGTCATCTCGATGAATGGCGGCAGGGACGAACCGCATGATGGTGCTGGTGGATACAACGGTCTGGATCGATTTTTTTTCGGCAAAACCGGAACCGCATGTGAATACATTTGAAACACTCATTGCCGACAGAGAAGATATTTGTATTTGCGGCGTAATTTTGACTGAAATTCTTCAAGGAATCAGAGACGATGCCGAATTCAGTCAAACCAGAAAAATGCTCGGCAACGTGATTTTTTTCCCCATGCAGGTTGCTGACTATGTGAGATCCGCACAGATTTATCGGCACCTTCGCCGGAAAGGAATTACCGTCAGAAAATCTGTGGATTGTATGATCGCTGCGGTCGCCATTGCCCACGATGTTTTTCTGCTTCACAACGACAGGGATTTTTTGCCGATCAAAAAGCATTTTGGACTCAAGACATTGTAATGCAGAGGAATACCATATAGATCTACTCAGAAGATTGCCATTACCCTACCCATAGATCTGGTTGCCGTTATTGACGAAATCAGCCGGCTGAAGGGCGTATCCAGAAGTGGATTCATTTCCGCCGTTTTGAAAGAAAAAATCACGGCAGAGAAAGAAAAACAGGTAAAAACCGCCTACGACCGGATCTTTTCAGATGAAACCATCACCCGATGTGCGGATTCAAGGTCCACTTGATGTACCAGCCATTCTCATCCCGGTCCAGGCACACAATGCCGGAATTCTGGAACCGGATGACGTGCAGGTCCGGGTTTCCGGCCGTCAGAAAGGAGACCAGCCGCTCCATATAAGGCAGATGCCCCACGATCATGATATTGGATTCCGGATCGATCCGTGTCCCCAGATCCGCGACATCGTCGATCGGACCGATGCCGTCCAGTTTCTCCAGGGGTACATCCTTTTTCAACATCTCCCTGAAGATCTGTGCCGTCTGTTCGGCCCGGGCCTTGCCGCTGTGCCCGATGGTGGATACCGGCACCTGATACATCTTTGCCACGTCGGCAATTTTCATGGTTTCCTGCCGGCCCGTGTCAGACAACCCTTTGGCCGGGTCCTTTTCCTTTGGCAGACTTTTTCCGTGCTGCACCAGATACACCGCCATGAAATCCTCCTTTTTCCGATTTTGGTTTCTTTATCGATCTTACCGGGTTGCCGGTCGTTTGACAAGTATTGCCCGTCATGCAGAATTCGGAAATGTTGAATCAATCCGGATTATGATACCCGGCTATCTTCATCTTGCAAGACACAGTAATCATGCTACAATGTCAATCACATATGATCAAAGGAGAAGCTGTAATGAAGCTGCTGATCAAAAAAGAGTTCCCCCGGTCCAGCCGGTACGAAAAAGACTGGATCCTGGACAACCAGATGGGACCCAACGCCGTATGGCTGGCGGAATGGCTGTGTGAGGCCCTGGCCCTGGAACCGGGCATGCGGGTTCTGGATCTGGGGTGCGGCCGGGCCATGACCAGTATTTTTCTGGCAAAGGAGTTTGACGTCCAGGTGTGGGCCACGGACCTGTGGATCACACCGGACCACAACTGGCAGCGGGTGGTCCGGGCCGGGGTTGCCGACAAGGTGTTTCCTCTGCGGTCGGAGGCCCATGCACTGCCCTTTCCGGCAGGGTTTTTCGATGCTGTGGTGTCCATTGATGCGTACCAGTATTTTGGCACGGATGTGCTGTACCTGGGATACCTGAGCCGGTTTCTTGCGCCCGGCGGGATGCTGGGAGTGGTGATGCCGGCACTGATGCAGGAGATGGGAAATGTCATACCCGAGCATCTGACACGCCCCCAGGCCAACGGCAAGGTGTTCTGGGAAGATG
This sequence comes from Desulfotignum sp., assembly GCA_011389555.1. GTDB lineage: Bacteria > Desulfobacterota > Desulfobacteria > Desulfobacterales > Desulfobacteraceae > Desulfotignum. Next base: position 4,749 of record JAABUD010000222.1, read on the forward strand.
GGTGCCGCAGCTTCAAAACCGCTGACTGGTGGCAGGAACTGTGGACCGAAGACAGCAGCGTCACGGATGTCAGAATGGAGATCCTGCCCGATGGCTGGCGGCACTGGCGGGATTTTGAAACCGCCCTGGAGATGGCCGGCAAAAGCATTTTCCCGTCTGATGCCCAGGCCCTGGATCTGGATCAGGGGCGGTATATCGGGTTTGTCCGGGGAACGGCCCGGCGGACCCGGACCGAATCCATGAACCTGTATGACCCTGCCATCGCAGCCCGTGTAGGAGTGGACCAGTAGCCGGACCGGAATCCGGATATCAAAGGATGCAAAAAAATGAAACAGATCATTGACAATATCTGGCATGTGGGCGACAGCGGGTGTTCGGTCTATGTGGTGGACACCGAAAGTGATGAGGGGCTGGTGCTGATCGATGCCGGCATGGACCTGGAGATGATCCGGGGTGTCGAAATCAACGGCCGGGGATTTGAAGATATCCGGCACTGTATCCTGACCCACTGCCACATCGATCATACGGCTGCCTGTGCCGGGTTGGCAAAAAATTTGCCCGAAATCCGGTTCTATGCCCATGCGCTGGATGCAGCCCCCATTGAAGAACCCGGCCATGACGGGCGCACGGCGGCCGGCTGGTATGGGATCGCCTATGAACCCGTCTCTCTGCATCAACCATTTGATGCGGATACGGTGCTGACTTTCGGAAGCATGGACTTTCACTGCCTGCACATCCCCGGCCATACACCGGGGTCCATTGCCGTGGTGGTGGAAACGGCCGGCCAAAAAGTACTGTTCGGCCAGGACCTGCACGGGCCTTTCAGTGACGATTTCCTGTCAAACCTGGCTGATTACCGCAGATCCATGGACCGGCTGTTGACACTGGAGGCGGATATCCTGTGTGAGGGACATTACGGCATTTTTCAGCCAGAGGCGCAGGTGCTACAGTTTATCGAGGAACACCGGGAGAGTCACCTGCGTTGAATTTCCTCCTGAAAAACACCCGGGTTCGAATCTGCTGTTCCATTTTTCAGCGATTTGCCGGCATTCAAGTGCCTTGAACCGGTCAAAATCATCCGCATTTACCACCGCCTGTGATCAAACCGGAGATTCAGGCCAGACGTGCTTCTTCGCCGTATGAAAGACCATAAAACCGGTCAAAAAATCGGTGTTTACGCGTTTTGCTATTTGTGGCAAAACGCGTAAACACCCCTGGCATATGGCCGGATTCCTGCATGCAAAATATAATTATTTCCAATTGACTTTTTATGCATGATTTATTATTTTTTATGCATCGGGAGGTGTCGCATGAGAACCACTTTGGATTTACCTGAAGACTTGTTGAGCGAAGCGATGCAGGTCACAAACATCAGGACAAAAACAAAAGTCATTACCGTGGCCCTGGAGGAACTGGTGAGGAAATCAAAAATTTCCGCATTGAAAAAATTCAAGGGCAAGGTGGATTTAGGCATCGATCTGGATGTCTTGAGAGATCGCCAATGAGGGTGTTGATCGATTCATCGGCCTGGATTGATTATTTCAGATCCGGAAACCTGACCGATGAACTGGATCACTTGATTGACCGCAACCTGGTGGTTGTCAACGACCTGATCCTGACCGAGTTGATCCCTTTTCTCAGGCTTCAGAACCAGAAAACCCTGATTGACATCATTCATGACGTGGAAAAGCTGCCGATGTCGATCGACTGGGGCCAGATCCGGGAATTTCAGTTCACCTGCCTGAAAAACGGCATCAACGGGATCGGGATTCCGGATCTGATCATTGTCCAGAACGCCATTCAAACCGGCAGCATGATTTTCTCTTTGGACAAACATTTCACACAGATGCAGATTTATCTGGATGTCAAACTCTACTGAGCTATAAAAAACCGGTCGGTTTGATCAGGCCGGTGGCATACTTACCGGACAGGACCGGCTTTTTTCCGGGTTCGCATACACGATCTGCATGGGCAGGCCCAAAGGGTCGGTTTCCGGCACGGCCGGAAGGGAAACGAGGTGATCCTTAAACGAGGCCGCGACGGCCCCGCACAAGGCATCCAGGATATCATCCACCCCGGCCCGGTGTCGCGGAAACCGCTTTGCCGCATCTGAGAGGATGGCCGGGGAACCGGGGGCGTATCGGGACAGAATGTTCAGTCGTTCATTCCGGCCGGACACGGTTTTTTTGGAAAATCTCAGCGGCACAAACCGGTTCAGGGCCAGAAACCCCAGTTCCGGATAAAATTCTCTGATATCCAGCCGCACATGGCACCATCCGCCCCTGCACCCGTCAATGCCGACAAATTTCACGGCCCGTCAGGTCTTTGTGTTCCCGGCAGGCCGGTCAGTCAGCAGCCGGGCGGTCTGCCGGGCCTCGATGGCCAGCCGGTCCCGGTTTTTTTGAATTTCAGACTGCTGCTCAATGATGGCTATCCTGGTTTTATGGGATAAAAATGACTGAATGATGACATAGATGCCCCCCACCAGGACCAGGCTCAGCAACACCCATTTGAGTTGCGAAAGGGTCTGGTAACTGATTTGGCCGATGGTTATCAACAGGTCCGGCACCATCCAGAAAAGAAAGGCCGCAACAATCACAGTAGCTCCCAATGAATAGATGTTCAAGCGCCCCAGGGTTGAAAACAGCTTTTCAAACCGGGTTTCCTCAAAATCAAATTCCCTGTGCCCGGAATCACTTTTATCCCGTGGTTTCTTCTTTGCAAGAAACACATCCTCAAATACCCGGACCACAAAGGCGACAAACAGGATCAGCAGCAACGGCACACAGATGGACAACGCGACCCAGGTTCTGGTGGGAAACGGTTTTTCCACCAGGGTCCGGGCCACGGTAAATCCCTCATCCTTGAAACTTTCAATACCTGCCACCCGCCTGAATTCAGCCAGGGAATCGGCATTGTAAATATCTTCATACACAAGGGTCTGGTTGTCGTCATACACGGTGACACGGGTCTGGTTGGCCGCAGTCACCATACAGGCCACCAGAATACCGAATTCAATCATGGCAAAGACCGTGATGATATAAACCAATCCGGGAATCCGTTTTTCAACCAGTCTTCGCAGTTTCTGTTCACTCATGGGTCAGGTTTTTCCTTGTTTCATCCAATCATTCGGGCATTTTCCCATATTTCGGGTTGATTTGAAAGCCTGTTTTTGTCTGTTGAGTTCCCGGAAAAAAGGTGGTATTAAATTTTGTTTTACGCCCAACCATAAAGAACACAGGAGATATCCGGGCATGAAAAAAGAAATTGAGCGCTTTCATGAGGCCGCAGACCCGCCTGCGGACACCGCAGCCCGCATCCGGCAGACCGGCCGGAAAATCATCGGATACCCGTGCTCCTATGCCCCGGAAGAACTCATCCATGCGGCCGGGTGCCATCCCATGCGCCTGTTTTCGTCCGGACACGGGATTGTTCAGGCGGAAAACCACCTGCAGTCCTACTGCTGCTCCGTGGTCCGGGGTATTTTAGAAGACAGTCTGGCCGGCCGGCTGGATTTTCTGGACGGCACCGTGTTTCCCCACACCTGTGATTCCATGCAGCGGCTCAGCGATATCTGGCGCATGAACGGTGCATATGAATTCTTTGCCGACCTGGTGCTGCCCGTCACACTCAACACCCCGGGCAGCGCCGCGTATATGGAATCCGTGCTGGCCCGGTTCAGAGCCGATCTGGAAACCGCACTGGAAATATCCATCACAGATGCGGATCTGGCCGCATCCATTGCCCTGTTCAACCGGATCCGCACCCACCTGTCTTTTATCCATGATTTTTATTCCCGGCATCCGGGACTGATCCGCGGCTCTGACATGAACGCCCTGGTCAAAGGGGCCATGATCATGGACAGAGATGAAGCCGTCACCCTTCTGGCGGATGTGGCTGCATCGCTCCGGCAGCGGCCCGTGCCGGACACGCCCGTCAAGCGGGTGGTCCTTGCCGGGTCGGTCTGTGACACCCCGGATCTGTTCGATACCGTGGAAGCAGCCGGCGGGGCCGTGGTGGGGGATGATCTGTGCACGGGACAGCGTTGGTTTGACAGGCTTGTGGCTGAAGACAAACCGCCCCTGACGGCCCTGGCCGACCGGTACCGGGAACGGGCCGTCTGCCCGGCCAAACACGCGGGCCTGACCACCCGGGCCGACCATCTGGTTTCCCTTGTCAACCACACCCGGGCGCACGGGGTGCTGTTTGTGATGCTCAAATTCTGTGATCCCCATGCCTTTGATTACCCATATCTCAAGGAATGCCTGGATGCAAAAGGCATCAAAAGCATGGCCCTGGAAATGGAGGACGGGCACCGGAATCAGGGCCAGTTCTCCACCCGGATCGAAACCTTTATTCACATGCTCTAGCCCAAGGATTTTCTCATGTCCGACACCCCTTCTACCCCCCCCAAAATCAAAGCCGCCAAAAAAATGCGGGATCTGATGACCACTTATTATCTGGACGCGTTAAGTGCGGCCCAGAACCACCGGCAGGTGGCCTGGATCACCTCCGGCGGCCCCGTGGAACCCCTGGTGGCCATGGATATCATTCCCGTGTATCCGGAAAATCACGGGGCCATGATCGGGTCCGCCAAAATGGGGGAAGACCTGTGTGCCAAAGCCGAGGACATGGGATACAGCGGGGATCTGTGCGCCTATGCCCGATCCGATATCGCCTGCGCCGTGGTAAAGGGCGGTCCCATCGGCGGGCTGCCGAAACCGGACATGCTCATCTGCTGCAACAATATCTGCGGCACGGTCCTGAAATGGTATGAAATCCAGGCAAGATTTTTCCAGGTGCCCCTGTTCATCCTGGACACCCCGGTCTGTCACACCGGATATTCCCCTGAAATCGCCGCATATGTCCAAACCCAGATCCATGAGTATATCGCGTTTCTGGAGCAGGTGACGGGAAAAAAAATGGACCACGATAAAATGAACCAGGTGGGCAAGCTGTCTTATGAAGGCCAGCGCCTGTGGCAGCAGGTTCTCAACACCACGGCCCACAAGCCGTCCCCCATGTCCGCGTTTGACGCGTTTTTCTTTCTGGCCCTCATCGTGACCCTGCGGGGAACCCAGATCGCCGTGGATTTTTACAAAGAACTGATCGATGAACTGGCACAGCGGATCCAGGACGGCATCAGCGTGGTTCCGGATGAAACCCACCGCCTTTTGTGGGACAACCTGCCCGTGTGGCACCGGCTCAAATGGCTGTCCAGGCGATTTTCCGCCCACCAGGCCTGCCTGGTGGCTGACACCTATACCTCGGCCTGGTGCGGGACCCTCAACTATATCAACGAAAATAATTTTCTGGATTCCATGGCCGAGGCCTATACCCGGATCTACCTGAACATCGGGGTGGACCAGATGGCCGAAGAGGTGCTGAAAATGATCCGGTTTTACGATATCGACGGTCTGGTCATGCACTCCAACCGGTCCTGCAAGCCCTATTCTTTCGGCCAGATGGACATCATGAGAATCGTCCGGGAACAAACCGGTATCCCCGTGCTCATGCTCGAAGCGGACATGGTGGATCCCAGAAGCTTTTCCCAGTCCCAGGCAGAGACCCGCATCGACGCGTTCATGGAAATCATCAAACAGAAAGGGGCCCGGCCATGACCTTTGCCGGCATCGATATCGGTTCCAACACGGCCAAGGCAGCCCTGATCAAAGACGGGGTCATTGCGGGCACCCGGGTGATTCCCACCGGATATCACCATCTGAAGGCAGGGACCCGGGTGTTCGAGGATCTGCTGCACGGAACCGGTCTGTCCCGGTCGGATGTCAGTGCGGTCGTTTCCACGGGATATGGCCGGGCCAGCATCGATTTTGCCGACAAAGCCATGACCGAGATTCTCTGCCACGGGGCCGGGGCCCATTTTCTGGAACCGGATATCCGCGGCATCATCGATGTGGGGGGCCAGGACAGCAAGGCCATTGCCCTGGATGACCAGGGACAGGTGGACAATTTCGCCATGAACGACAAGTGCGCCGCCGGCACGGGGCGGTTCCTGGAAGTGATGGCCAATGCCCTGGAAGTGGCCCTGGACCAGATGGGCGCGGTGAGTCTGACCGCGGACAACCCTTCAAAAATCAGCAGCATCTGCACGGTGTTTGCCGAATCCGAGGTGATCTCCATGATCGCCCGGCAGGAGAACCGGGAAAACATTATCGCCGGTATCCATGATGCGGCCGCAGCCCGGGTGGCGATTCTGGCCGCAAAAATCCGCATTCAGGGACCGGTCATGATGACCGGGGGGGTGGCCAAAAATCCCGGTATGATCGCGGCCCTGGAAAAACAATTGAAACAGCCGCTGATCATCTCGTCTTTCTGCCAGGAGACCGGGGCGATCGGTGCGGCCGTGCTGGCGTCCCGGCTGCCCTGATATCGACAGCCGACATGGAATTGAAACGATCGACGTCCCCATATCACAATGGGTTGACTTGGACAGGGATCATAGAACTGGCGCACTGGCATGCCTGTTGCGATTACTTGCGTGACATTGCTGCCGAAACAAAATCAATGAAAACCACCTGAAACAAGGAGACATTTCATGGGCATGTACACGGATGAACTGTATTTCAAACCCCGGCTGCAGGTGATCAGCCCGGATCAGATCGAACAGCTCCATATGGCCACCCTGGACGTTTTGGAGCGGACCGGCATCAAGCTCACCCACCCCAACGCACTGGAGCTTTTGTCCGGGGCCGGCGCCCGGGTGGAGGGGAACCGGGTCCGGATCCCCTCCTGGATGGTGGAACAGGCGATCCGGACCGCGCCCAAACGGATTGTACTGGGCAAGCGCACCGGCGAGCGAACCGTGACCCTGGAGCGGGACAAGTCCTGGTTTGGACCCAGCCTGGACTGCATCGATTACATGGACCCGGCCACCCAGCAGCGAAGCCGGTTCGAGAGCCGGCATGTGGAGGTCACCGCGGCCCTGTGCGATGCTTTACCCGGGTTTGACTGGTGCATGACCATCGGCATGGCCGATGATGTTCCCGCGGACACGGCAGACCGGATCGTGGCCAGAAACACCCTCCAGTTCTGTGAAAAACCCCTGGTGTTCTGCTGCAAAGACACCCACAGTGTGGCAGACATCTATGAAATGGCCCTGCTGCTGTGCGGCGGAAAAGACAATTTTGATAAAGCGCCCTGCATTGTGCATTATTCCGAGCCCATCTCCCCGCTGGTGTATTATGATCCGGCCGTGGACAAAATCCTTTATTGTGCGCAGAAAAACATCCCCCTGATCAACTTTCCCGCCCCCCAGGCCTGCGGCACCGCACCCGCCACCTTTGCCGGCACCATTGCCCAGGCCGGAGCGGAATCGTTGAGCGGTCTGGTGATGCACCAGCTGACCAACCCAGGCGCCCCCTTCATCTATGGCGCCTTTACCACCATCATGGACATGAAGACCTCGATCTTTTCCTATGGCGCCATCGAGCTGAGCCTCATGACCGCGGCCATGGCCCAGATGGCCCAGCATTACCAGCTGCCTTTTTTCGGCACGGCCGGAGCCACGGATGCCAAATTCTGCGATGCCCAGGCCGGGGCGGAAGCGGCATTTCAGTGTCTGAGCGCGGCAGCCGTGGGTTCCGGCCTGGTGCATGACTGCAGTTCCTGGATGGACCACGGCAGTCTGGTTTCCCCGGAGTTCATGGTACTGGTCAACGATGTCGTGATGTCGGTCAAACACTATATGGAAGGCATTCCCGTCACAAAAGAGACCCTGGCCCTGGACATCATCGACAAGGTGGGGCCGGGCGGGCATTATCTCCAGGAAAAGCACACCATGGATCACTTCAGGAAAATCAAATATTCGGATCTGTTTGAACGTCAGATCATGGAAAAATGGCAGAATTCCGGGGCAAAAAAAATGGAACAGCGCCTCCAGGAACTGACCCTGGAAAAAATGAAGCACCGGCCGGCCCCCCTGCCCCGGGCGGTCATTACAGAGCTGGACCGCATGCAGGCGGCCTGGAAGTAACCATCGCCAATCAACCGAACCGGCCGGTGATGTAATCCTGGGTCAGCTGATGCAGGGGATTGAGAAAGATCTGTTCCGTGGGACCGATTTCGATCAAATCTCCCAGGTGAAAATAGGCGGTGCGCTGGGACACCCGGGACGCCTGCTGCATGGAATGGGTGACAATGGCAATGGCGTATTCCCGCCGGAGCTCCTCGATCAATTCCTCGATAATGGCCGTGGCAATAGGATCCAGGGCGGAACAGGGTTCGTCCATGAGAATCACTTCCGGGTTCACCGCAATGGTCCGGGCGATGCACAACCGCTGCTGCTGGCCACCGGACAGGCCCGTGCCGGGCTGATTCAGGCGGTCCTTGACCTCGTTCCACAGACCGGCCCGGATCAAAGATTTTTCCACCAGCTCTTCTGTTTCGCTCTTATTGGTCACCAGTCCATGAATGCGCGGGGCATACGCCACATTGTCAAAAATGGATTTGGGAAAGGGATTGGGTTTCTGGAAGACCATTCCGACGCGGGCCCGCAACGGCACCACATCCACATCCCTGTCATAGATATTTTTTCCTTCCAGGATAATGCGGCCCTCCACCTTGCAGCCTTCTATGGTGTCGTTCATGCGGTTCAGGCACCGGATAAAGGTGGATTTGCCGCAACCGGACGGACCGATCAGGGCGATGACTTCATTGGTGCCGATATCCAGTGACACGGAATTAATGGCTTTGGTGGCACCGTTGTCATAAAAAACACTGACTTCCTGACACCGCATTTTCGGATCGTTGACCTGCTTTTCTCCCACGGTGTTCCGGTTTTCTTTGGAAACCAGCCGACGGGACCGTTTGGGCGTTTCCGATGTGTTCATATGTTTTGAATTCATCACAGGCTTTTTTATGTCATCCTTTGTTTGAAACCGCCGGCCACAATTTACCGGCCCTTGTAAACCGATTTTTCTCAATTCAGAATTGAGAACATAGCGGATTCGCATTAGGCTATGTTTACTGTTTTGTTAGAAACAGGTTAGGACCTGCATCCATGTTTCTTTTCTGATATACTGACACATCCATGAACAAAAAAAAAGGAACTGACAAATGAAAATTGCCGTCCTGTCAGATATTCACGGAAACCTGGAAGCGTTTCAGGCAGTACTTGGTGCCATCGAACACCGCCGGATCGATACAGTGATCTGCCTGGGAGACAATATCGGATATGGACCCGATTCTCAGGCGGTCATGGATCTGCTGGCAGAACACAAAATTGCCTCTGTTCTGGGCAACCATGAAATGGCTGTGAAAAACAGGGCCAGCCTGGAGTGGTTCAATCCCATGGCCCAAAAAGCCCTGGAAATAACACTGGCGCAATTGTCCGGGCCTGCTGTTGCAAAAATCTGCCAACTGTCCTTTTTTCTGGTGAAGCACGGCTTGCGGTTTGTCCATGGTGTACCGCCTGCAAATGTATTCTTATATCTTTTCCAGGTGCCGGAAAAAAAACTGATCCAGAAGCTGGACCGGTTACAAGAACCTATCTGCTTTGTGGGGCATACCCATGATCTGGGCATCATTTCCTGGGACGGTGCCTGCCTGGCAAAAGACAAACTGACCCCCGGAATTTGCCAGCTTGATGAAAATAAAAAATATATCATCAATGCCGGCAGTGTGGGTCAGCCCAGGGACGGCACCCCTGAAGCCAAATTTCTGGAGTATGATACCCAAACCCGCCAATTGACTGTCCGGGCCGTGGATTATCCTTTTACTGACACCGGCAAAAAAATTATTGCTGCCGGTATCCCGAAAATGTATGCTGAAAAGCTGGCTGTCGGTGCTGACACTGTGAAAAGGGGATAACAAAGAGATATCGATATGAAAAAAATCGGTAGATTCACCAAAGAAGCCGTCACCATGGCTGCCATCCGCCATCCCCATGTGGTGGATATTCTGGATTTCGGACGGTCAGGAAATCAGCTGTATAATATCATGGATTATTTTTGCAATAACCTGGGAACCCTTATGGGTGAATCTTTTGAAGAGGATGACACCCGGGTTGTTCCCATTGAAAAAGCGGTTCCCCGGCATCGCAGATGAACCCGGACCTGGATGAATCCTGGGACCGGTTTTTTGCCAAAGCCTTTGATTCTGATCCGGCCGGGCGGTTCCAGGGATCGGATACGAAGACCTCACCCACAGACCGGATGTTTGGCAGTGAACAGGTTGTCGGCCCAACTGAACATAACTTTTCTCGTCAATTTAGTCCAGCGCAGCAGAGGAGGGCGAAAGTGATTCGCTGTCGCCCTCACCACCCATGCCTAAAGCATAGGCCTTAAAAATCCCGGTTGTTGTTGGTCCTACCGGAGTCGGCACAAAAACCTCGTCATCCTTTCCGGCCACGACAGATCCTGTGTCCGTCGGGGTGTCTTTGCCGGTCATGTATTCGGCCTTCAGGGTTCCCGAAGCAGATTCATGTATCGATCGAACCAAAATAAAGAACGTTTCTCCGGCATTTTCTCCGGATGAGGTCAGTTCTCCTGCCTGCCAGTCATGGATATTCTGAGACCAGCCTTGGTCA
>JAABUD010000223.1 GCA_011389555.1 Desulfotignum sp.
CCTTTTGTGATAGGCTAACGCAGCCGATGATGCCTTCGCCCGGTTCGAGAAATTCGGGATTTTCCGAATAACCTTTGGGTGAATTAAAAGGCCGGCTTGTTTTAAAGGAAATGGGGGTGCCAAAGCCTGTGGCTATCTGCTGTTTTTCGATCTGGACCCATTCGCTGGAAACGCGGCCCTCAAGGTCTTGAAAGCCAATACGAATTTGTTGAATACGTAAAGACAGGGGCGCTTGATCTGGACCCTCAGCAGCGGCATTGCGAAGAAGCAGATCAAACCTGCCGTTGTTCGTGTGGGACGTCGTGCATCCTTCCTTGCACCCAGCTGTTTCTCCAAGTGCCGTCAGCGTGTCGCTTTCCGCAACCAGGATTGCATTGTCCTTGGGCTTGGACTGCAGGGTGGTCGGCTCGAACATTTTGTCATAGTAAATCGACATGAAGCAGGTTTTCGACCACGCTTCACCGGTCAGTTGGAGTACCATACAGATTAACAGTACTTGCATTATCGTTTTGAATTTCATACTTCCTCCCATGAAAACCTGCGTTTGTCATTAGACTTATTCAAATTTCAACTTTCAACTTTCGTGCCAGCTCTTGTAAAATTGGAATGAAGGCTGGTTGGCCTATGATATGGTAGTTGTTTTGCAGCATGAAGCCCTATGGCACTGGATATATTTCCTTGCAGACCCTCTCCCCCGGAGATAATACCCGTTTAAATTCAACGCAGACCTGCTTTTCTGATAAAAGCCCTGTCAACCATGATCCGTTGGTTTTGATTTCCCGGAAACCCAAATGAAACAAAGCCGCCACAAAATAGACCAAACTGACAGCCATCAAGTTGAATACATGCAGTTGGTTCCTGCCGTTTGTTTTTGTTTCATTGGGCACGCATCATTTTTTGAACAAACCTGGCAGGTTGTTCCAACATGGGCAGAACTGTATCCCGGACCCAAGCCAATAAGACAGGAAACTGTTTTCAAGGGAGAAAATATAGAATCGTTTTGAAATTTGACATCGACTTTTTCCAGTGGGAGCACAGAACATAATTTAACCTGGTCTTCCAGATTCCATCCGTGTACTGACCCCGGGCTCAGGAATGGACTTACACCCCATCCAAGATCCCTGGCCTGTTCCTCTGCAATTCCTTTAATGGCCTCTCCTGCCTGCTCAAGGGCGATCAAACCTATTAGATCAAGAAAATAGGCTTCCAGCAGATCTCCTTTAGATGATGTGTGCTTTAATTCTTTCTCAAACGCCTGTCCTGTTGTGAAAACGGATATAAGTGCATATCTGGCATGCGTTAAAAATTGAAAAGAATATCCAAAATCAAACGTCAAATGATCTCCAGAGCTTTGAATGATACACCCTGATTTGTCTTTACCAGTATTTTCAAATTCAAACCATTGGTATACAGCTTTAGGCTGCAAAATTCCTTTGGCTTGACTGAGTGTTCGTTTTGCAGTGTCGAAAATTTCAGAATTATCGCTTGAAATTTTGAATTTTTGTTCAAGATCCTGAAAAGTCACCTCTGCATCAAAATGAGAAATCACATGAGGCTGTGTATAAGTGAGTTCCAAAATACCGCTGACCTTTATGATTTAAGTTATAATCGGGGATATCAGCTCATCTGGCCTTCTAAACCGTTATAAGGAACGTTTCGGATGGCAAATTATTGTTTTTTTTCCGGGAGGCGGATCACCAATACCGGTATTTTGCTGTCTTTTACAATTCGCCTGGCCGTACTGCCAATCAGGGAATCCTGGAAAAGATTATGCCCATGGGTCCCAATCACAATCATATCCGCCTGGATCTCTTTTGCTGTTTTGAGAATTTCAACATGTGGCTTACCCTTAGGTACACGGATATCATCTACCATAAAACTGCAGGAATCCATTTGGCCATCCATTTCTTTGCAGAAATCAGAAACCCGTTGTTTTATCTTTTCAACAGACGCGTTGGAATGTTGCGACTTCAACTGCTCCCATTTCTCCTCCCCCAACATGTCCCGGACCCGTGTTTCAGAATTGGGACCAAGGTTTTCAAGGACGGATATGATGGTTATTCGGGCGCTATGTTTGTCTGCAAGGTCAGCCGCATAACCAAACGCATATCGTGCATTTTCAGACAAATCCGTGGCGTAAAGAATTCGATTAATTTCAGGGATCATTTTATGCTCCTTTTATGGTATGGACCCAACATTGGATCTTGTGTCATCAAAACTTTCCATCATTACCGGAAACTGGTTCCCAAAAAATTTCAGGAGTACTGCCAGCAGCGTCACTTCGTATCAATGGGGAGGGGGGTTGTATCACCCCCTCCCCATACCAGGCAGGATCACCTGTCCGCCCTATTTATTGACCATCGATGCTTCGGGAAGATATAGCGCCAGGTCCGGCCAGAAAAACAACAGAATGAGCATGAAAAACTGGATAAAGATAAAAGGAACGCATCCACGATAAATATCAATCAGGGACACCTCCGGCGGGGCGATCCCTTTGAGATAAAAAATGGAATAGGCAAACGGCGGGGTGATATAGGAAATCTGCAAAGTGATACAGAACATGATGGCAAACCATATCGGTTCCCAGCCCATGGCACTGACAATGGGTACAAAGATGGGGATGACCACCAGCAGGATACCGATCCAGTCCATGAACATGCCCAGAAGAAAAATAATCGCCAGCATAATGATCAAGAGTGTGGTAGCCCCTGTATCAAGATTCATCAGAAAATCATAAATCAATGTACCGCCGCCAAGCTTGTTAAAGGTCGTCATAAAAAATTTGGCACCCAGCACAAGCCACATGATAAAAGTACTGATCTTCAGGGCACTGTAACAGGATTCCAAAAACATCTTTATTGTCAGCTTTTTGTATATCGCTGCAATCACCAGCGCGCCCAGACCTCCCAAAGCCGCTGCCTCCGTGGGTGCGGCAAGGCCGAAAAAAATGCTGCCCAAAACAAAGATGACAAGGCCTATGGGCGGCACCCCGGAAACCAGTAAAATTCGAATGACATCTTTTCGGGTGTATTGTGCCGATTCTTCCGGGGTAATCGCGGGACCCAATTCGGGATTCAAATAGCATCTGCCGGCAATATACAGGACATAGAGTACTGCCATGATAATACCCGGTATAATTGCCGCCATAAACAGCATGGAGATGGACACACCGGCAACCGGTCCGTAAAGGATCAGCATGATGCTCGGAGGAATGATCACTCCCAGTCCGCCTCCCGCACAGATGACCCCGCTGCCCAGGCTCTTGTCATACCCATAATTGATCATGGAGGGCAACGCAATCAGGCCGATGGCGATGACGGATGCCCCCGCAATCCCGGTACAGGCAGCAAACATGGTGGCAATCGCCATTGTCGCGATGGCCAGTCCGCCACGGACAGGTCCCAGTAACAGATATAACCCCAGATACAGTTTGTCCGCTACCTGGGCTTTTTCAAGCACCACACCCATGTAAACGAACAAGGGAATGGCCAGCAAAGACCACCCCGACATGACACCAAAGGTATTCAGGGTGGCCTGATAGGCGGCAATATCGATCCCGTAGGCGAGCGCTCCAAAAAACAGTCCCAGCCCGGCCATTAAAAACGCCACGGGGAATCCAATGATGACCCCGCCAAGAAGCGCAACGACCATGATGACGGCATACATTTCATTAACCGACATTTGTATCCCCCTTTACCGCTATGACGATATTGTTAATAAAATGTACAACCGATTGTAACACCAGCAAGAAAAAAGCCAGGGGCATCACCGCCTTATATGGATAAATAATGGGACGCCATGAACTGGAAATGGAGACCTCACGGACGGCAACCGAATTCAGGAAGTCTGTCATGGTCGAATACAGCATAAAGCTGCACAGGGGGATCATGACCAGGGCCAGAAAAATCACTTCCAGTACAGCCCGTACACGGGGTGGAAATTTCTGGTACAGCACGTCCACCCGGACATGGGATTCATGCTTCATGGCATACGCACCGGCAAGCATGAAATTGGTTCCAAAAATCATGTAGTTAACATCAAAAGCCCAAACCGTGGTTCTTCCTGTAAAAAACCGGGTGAACAGGTCCAGGGAGACCGTCAAGATCAGTGCCAGGAAAAGCAGGGAAACCGCCTTTCCAACGTACTCGTTCAGGGCGTTAATGCCATTTAGAACGGGGTCAATTTTCATATGCATACACTCCGGGGTGAAATTAAGGCTGAGTGAGATTGTTCACAGTCCGCTTCGGGCTGGGAGGCGTTAACGCCTAAGCGCCAACGCCTCCCGAAAACAGCTGGATCCTGATTAGAGAAGATCATCTATATATTTTATATATTTTTCATAGCCCTGATCAACAAAAAATTCATCATAATATTTCATGTACTCGGCCAAATCCGCATTTTCTTCCCCTTTTTTCCTGTAAAATTCTATGGCCGTTTCTTTCAAGTATTCACCCACTTCCAAAGGAATGCTTGCGATTACGGCTCCGCTGTTTTTTTCAGCCGGCGGCATGCCTAAAAAATCAAGGAAAAGGGACTCTGACAAAGACCATTTCATGGACTCAAAGGCCGCCTCTTTGATCAGTTTCTGCAAGTCCTCCGGCACCTTTTCCCATTCTTGTTGATTGATGAAAAGCATGAGATTGCTGGGTGAAGAACTGTAAGGATCAAAATAGACGTATTTGGCCGCATCGGCAAATCCCATGGGGATATCCCCAAAAAAATTGGCAAATTCGGCGGCATCGATCACACCCCGCTCCAGGGCAGGCGTAATCTCACCGGCGGGCATACCCACAACCGAAGCCCCGGCGGCTTTAAACACATCGCCGCGAACGCCCACGGAACGGATTTTGAGATTTTTCAGGTCTTCGATGGAATTGATGGGTTTTGTGGAATAGAGAAATGTTTCCGTGGTCTGCATCGCGCTGGGGAAAACCTGTACATTGAATTTTTCTTTCATGTTTTTTTCAAGAAGTTTCCAGACCGGTGTTTCATAGTTTTTGCTTTCTCTAACACCCTTGGTGCCATGGTAAAAAGCCATCTTTTCAACCGGTCCGAGACCGGGTGCCGAACAATACATTCCCGATAGCCAGTCCTTGCTCATGGTATAACATGTGCAAGCCATACCAACCGGTATAATGCCCCGCTGGACTGCGTTCCAGGTTTCATACCCCGGTACGATTTCATTGGCGGCATACCGTTCAAACTCCACCCTTCCATGGGTCCAGCTCTCAATAAAATCCAGGGTGCGCATCTGCAGATAATGCAACCCGGAACCCGCCGGCCAGGATGACTGGACCTTCCACGTAATTTCAGGTTTTGCAGCTGCCATGGCGTTTGTGGGTAAAATGAACGCCATCCCGATAATCAGGATCAATCCGACTACCATTGTTCTTCTGATTGAAACCATACTTTCCCTCCTTAAAAGATGTTAGTAAAACAAACCTTCCTGCACGAACAAAACGACTGCACCCATCATTTCATGACGGTGTGTCGCAAACCAAAACAATGAATGCACTTTCTGTTTTCAACGAATTTTGCAGAATTCATACCAGCGGACATAACTGGGGCTGACTCTCCATACACCATCACACCACAAAGCCTGTCCCTCCGCTTTATTATACAATATCCGTCACATGTGTCTGTCACGATTTTCACTGCCCGCCATCTGGTGCATAATTGCATTTTGCACCAAACAACGGTGCATGGATGCATCAAAAAGCGGGTACGATGAAACCAGCCTGTACGGTTGGCTGTCACTCATCAAAGCGATTGGCTCCATCGGGCTTGCCCCCTTTTTTCTGCTCATCCTTTTTTCCGAAGCGAGCCGGTGGTATCCACGGCTCTCAAATTTTTCAGCTCTTCGGTTGTGGGTTCTGGAACCACTTTCACATCCGGGGAAATCTTCAGATCCCATTCTGTATTTTCTTTCACTTCATCTATGGTGGTGAAAGGATAATAGGCTTCCAGATAAAATTCCTTTGTTTGTGGATCCGGACGTAAAATACCCAGGGTGGAAATAATGGCTGAAGGCCCACCGCCAACAAATTCGCATTTTTCACGGCTGTCGCCGCCGGTCAAAAAACCAACGCTGGAAATATAGTCAACCCTTTCTTTAAAGCGGCGCTTTTCATGGGAGGCCATGATCAGGTACCGCTTGCAGCCAACCGATATATCGCTGGCACCACCGCTGCCGTTGAGACGTACCTTCGGAGGCGTATACCTGCCTGTTTTCCAGGGGGGTTCATCCCATATACCTGTGGTATTTACATTTCCGTATTTATCGACCTGGGCCGCACCGATCACTGCGTTGTCGGCCCGTCCCGACAACACCAGAAATCCCAACGCGTCAATCGCATTGGTAAAGCTGGTGGCATTGGCTGATATGCGGTTGCATTCAATACCCCATGGCAGCCCGCCCACGGGGGTGGAGCCGTAAACGCCGCCTTCAGTAAAAGGCCTCAGGTTGGGTGCATGGTTAAATCGGGCAAAATACCCTGCCAGCATGGACAGTCCCACACCCAGAATAATGAGTTCCCCGTCTTTGATTTCCCTGCCCGTTATGATGGCCATGAATTCCTGCTTGGTATATTCCATCGTATCTATCCCTTTTTGCTGTCTTGCAGTTCACGAATTTCCGCATCACTTCTGATCCACTGCCGATAAGGATCCATCAGAAACGCGGTATCCGTCTGAGAGATTTTTTCTATCTTATCCTTGCCTATCAGGGCCATATACTCTTCATGGCTGTTCCAGTTATTGACCCACTGATTGCAGTATTCATCGGTATCTTCCTGGGTCTTCATCATTTTGTTCATGTAAAACATATGTTCTGAATCACTGTCGTACAAACCCGGAGATGCCTGGGGCCAGGCGGCATAAGGCCAGTAGACAACCGCGTCAACCACCTCGGAAATAATCCTGACAAGATTGGGGTACTGGCGGATACAATCCGTATGAACGATCTGGTCAGCCACCAGCACAACTTTTTTGGAAGCACGGGACATCTCAAAACGATTCCATTCCGTACCCAGCATGATGGCATTGCCGTATATGTCGGCCATGGTTACATGAATTGCAGCCACATCCGGCCGGATGGTCCGGAATGCACCATATTTTTTCCCGGTAAACGGATCCGTGATTTCAGGAATTTTCTGTTTGCAGGGATACTCGTCCAGATAATCGGCCGAACACCATTGCTGATCATTGTGCATACAGACGGTCGCCGGTACAAAGGGCCAGTTCATGGCCCCTCCGAAAAAACGCAGGGCCATGGCACCATTGGAATAATCTTCTATGAGCGTGTCACCACTGGAAACTGCGCGGTTGAGCCCGGCGGCAAACCCATAGACTTCCAACCCGGAAAACCCGACCTCAACCCGGTCCACTGCGCCGACGGCAGCAAGAAGGTTCACTTGCTGAGACCCGCAATGGCAGATCACGTTCAGGTTTTTACGATTTTGCTTGACCATTTCCTTTCCAAACGCAATGGAACACGATCCAACCGGCAGGGCGGCCCCGTTGCAATAGGTCATCCCATCCCATGTATAGTTGGCGACAGCCTCCTGAATTGACAATAATTTGTTTTGCACACTTACACTCCTTTCAATACATAGATGTCTGTTGTTCTGCATTGATGACAATTTACAATTAGCACTTCATTTTCTTTCAATACATGTACCTCTTTTTTTTGTTTACAAAACCGGATCCGTTCTGCGGCAGGTATTCATTGAATCACCCAGTGTCTGCAGTTTTTCACTTGATTCTCCCCTTGTTATCAGCTGGCATCGGCTTGGACCGCGATACTGGATTTCACGGTGATAAAAAGACCCTGCGGCAAATTCCATTAAAAACCAGCCGTGATCCGTATGAAACACCCCTTTCGCCCGCACCATTTCCAGATCTATGTCAGATGCGGTTTTATCCAACGCCTTGAAAAAAGACTGTAATTTTCTGTAGGTAAATCGGGTTTCGGCCGGCCATGTCCAGCCGGCTTCTTTATATTCTTCCCTGGTTTCAAGATCGGTATGCACGTGACCCTTTATGCCCGGAACCATCTTGTTTTTTTGCGTCGTTTCGACCGGTGCCAGTACTTCCAGCGGCAGTTTTCCAAACCGGGTCGTATGCACGGCTGTTTTGGGGGGATACATGGCCGAGGCTTTTTTTTGAAAGGCTTCGATGGTCTCCGGATCTGCCGTATCGCACCGGTTGGCCACCAGAACAGCTGCCGCATCCACCTGATCACGATAGATCGGCATTTTCATCATGGCAGGCTGGAGAAACCGCACCGGATCCACCAGTCCAATCACGGGCCGTATGTCCAGCCGGTCCGCCAGGTCAGGGGACTGCAGGCAGTCCATGATTTCCCCGGGTTTGGCCACGCCGCTGGGTTCAATGATAATGCGGTCCGGCTCGAGGTCAGATAAAATCTCTGTCATTGTCTGGTGAAGGGCCGCTCCTGCCGTACAGCAGATACAACCGCCACTGATCTCCCTCACAGCGAGGGTGGGGTGCTCGGATCCGACAACATCCGCATCCAGACCGATTTGACCCCATTCGTTGATGAGCACCACAATCTGTTCTTTTTCCCCGAGACGCTCCAGCAGATTCAAAATGGCCGTGGTTTTGCCAACGCCCAGAAATCCGCTGATGATATGGAACGGCACACGGCCCTGATTTTCCATTCTGGATGAAGTCATTTCCGGACCCATCAATTGTCTCCATTCCTATTTGAAAGTCACCCGTTTTTATCTCTTACTGGGTGTTTTCAGGTTTACACGCCCTGTTCTGAAAAGGCCATGGACGTAACATACGTTTCATTGAATTTTGGATGCGTCGCCAGTTCCAGATAGTCCATGCGGCGGGCAATGGTTTGTGCCCGTTTACGCTGTGAACGACTGATAAGCGCGGAAAGGGCACCCGCTCCGGCGGCATTGCCCACGCTGGTGATATTTTCCACGACAACGCCGGGGAACATATTGATACCACAGGCCGCCGCAGGATCCAGATAATTGCCAAATGCCCCTGCCAGCAGCACTTTTTCCACACGGGGAACACCCAGTTCTGCCAGCAGCAAACTGATCCCGGCATGAATGGCTGCTTTGGCCAGCTGGAGATGGGACAGGTCCTGATGGGTCAACACCAGATCCTGCCCCGTGCCTGTGTGTTCTTTTGCTGCCAGAAGATATTCCCAGCCATCGGTTCCCTGGCGCAGATGCCTGCAGCGCCGGGCCGGATCAAACCCGCCAGACGGGGTCACCACCCCGATTTTCACCAGTTCACTGACCAGGGAAACCAACCCGGACCCGCAGATCCCCAGCGCCGGTCCGCCACCGATCACCCGCAGTTCAGGCACCAGGGAATCCGCCGACACACGTACCTGGTCCACCGCCCCGGGGGCCCCCCGCAGTCCCCACTTGATATGCCCGCCCTCAAAGGCGGGACCCGCG
The DNA here is from genome assembly GCA_011389555.1 of Desulfotignum sp. Classification (GTDB taxonomy): domain Bacteria; phylum Desulfobacterota; class Desulfobacteria; order Desulfobacterales; family Desulfobacteraceae; genus Desulfotignum. Next base: position 9,447 of record JAABUD010000223.1, read on the forward strand.
GCGCAGGAACAACACAACAGCCTCTCCGGTGTTGCCAGAACAATTTCTCCATTGGTGCCCAGGTCCAGCACCAGGGTCGGTTCCGTCACCTGGTCCGCATCCAGGGCCAGGACCGCTGCCACGGTATCGGCCCCCACAAAACCGGCTTTGACCGGAAGCACATGGATCTGGGTCCCCGGGACTGATTCGGGCAGCATGGACCGGGCGGATATCTCGACACTGTCAGATGCCACAGGGGTATAGGGCGCCTGAGCAAGGCCGCAGGGATCCAGCTGCAGAAAAATATGATGCATGGCCGTATTTCCCACCAGTACCGTCTCAAAGATACGCCCGGGATGAACCCCGGCTTCCATGCAGGCTTGCCGGGCGAGCGCACGGATGCATTGGTGCACCGATCCGGCCAGTTTTTCCAGACGGTCCGGACGGTTTCGGCACAGCGATATGCGGCTGATGACATCTTCCCCCTGTGACACCTGGGGGTTCATTTCAGCTTTCACCGACAGGACCCGTCCCGTCTTCAAATCCACAAGATAGGCGACAATGGTAGTGGTTCCCAGATCAACGGCCAGTCCAAGACAGCGGGTATCCCACCCGGGACTGATCTCCAGGCAGAGACCGGACATTGTTGTGACAACACTCAATTTACCGTCAGATCCGTTTATTTTTTCATTCACCCCCTGCAGCAGAGCCGATGGGAGATGCCACTGGAAATCAGACCCCAGCTGTGCTGCCAGGTTCAATTGTGCAAGGATCCATTCACGCATGGGATCGGTTTGTTCCGGTTCGTCCAAAGGAACAGACAACTCCCATACGCAAATTTCCGGATCGAAATTCATTTCGTGTTCATGCCCCGTCGTGAGTATCACCTGCTTGTGAAGGCGGCTGTTTTCCGGCACCCATACATTGACCCCTTCAAGGGCTTTGGTCTGGCATGCCAGCCGATACCCCTTATCCGCATCCGGCCCCAGATAATCGGCTTCCTCTTTCTCGAGGGGAGACACTTTTCCCTGCACCTGAACCTTGCAGCTGCCGCAAAGACCCTTGCCGCCGCAGGTGGCTTCAATACCCACCCCGTTTTGTTCGGCCATCGTCAGCAGACTGTGGTTCTTATCGACCGCTACCCGCCTTCCCATGGGTTGGAATAAAATCATTTCTCCGGGCATAAGTACCTGTGGCTTCCTAACGATGGGGCAAAAGTAAAGAACGCATCCTTGACTTCATCCCATCCTGTCCTGCATTGTCGTTATCGATTTACATTCATTCTTCAATGATCAGCAAAGGATCAGCAAAGAATGTGCCAAAAGAAACTAAATCCAATTGTTTCAGGATATTGAATTCAATGACATCTGTCATTTTTTTCCCATACAGGCCCTTGCCCGCTGTCAAGTGACAATGCGGTGCAATAATGCATCAGATGGCATCCTGCCTTTCGCAAAACCCGCCTTTGTGCACCCAGGCCAGCAACCATTGCCTGGGGAAAAAAATCATCCCGGGCCAAACCGTTCGCCGGATCGGCTGATACAGCATTTGAAACCGTGTTTTTTTATTTGCCGGCATAAGTTTTGCACTTTGGAATCATTCCCTGGTATTTGACCATTAATTACAAATAAGGAGAACAGAAATGACCTATGATTCAATTCTTTATGAAGAGCAAGGCGAAATCGGCATTTTGACCCTGAACATGCCGGAAAAAAGGAATGCTTTGGGGCACCATGCTGAAACAGAGATTACAGAATGCCTCCAGGACGCCGCAAAACGGCATGCCGTGAAAGTCATTATCCTCAAAGCCAACGGGCCCGTATTTTGCGCCGGTCACGACCGGGCGGAGATCCTGAACCAGCCGGTCGCCAATATTCGGAAACTTTTCCAGACATCCTTCAATCTGATGCGCGCCATCCGTGATGTACCCCAGTGTGTCATAGCCGAGGTTCACGCCGTCGCCATGGCCGGTGGATGCCATTTGGTCGCCGGCTGTGATCTCATTACTGCAGGAAAGGAGAATGCCAGGTTCGGCATGACCGGCTTGATCTATTCCTATAACTGCACGACGCCGACCGTTGCGGTCAGCCGGGCCGTCGGCCAAAAAAAATGTATGGAAATGCTGATGACCGCCGATCTGTACAGTGCCCGGGAAAGTATGGAAATGGGGCTGATCAACAAAGTGTTCGAAGATGATCAGCTGCACGAAAAAACCATGGAACTGGCCAAACACATCTGCAAATCCAGCAAATACGCCATTTACATGTCCAAACAAAACTTTTATGCCCAGGTGGAAATGACAGAGCCCCAGGCATATGTGTTTGCAAAAGAAATGATGGCCCAGCAGGGGATCAGTGTCAATGCCACTGAAGGCTTTACCGCGTTTATCGAAAAACGGGATCCTGTCTGGAATGATGACACGTTTTAGATGACACGTTTTAATTGATAAGCCGCAGCTCGAAATACGAGGCCACCCTTCCAGGGCGGCCTCATGTTTTTTGGGCATCATTTGGAATATTTCCGGATACAATACGATCCTTTATTCATATGGATGTCATCTGCAAACAGCTGTTGCAGATTGACACCAAAGCATGGTAAAAAGCGAAATGATAAAGGGATCAAATTACGATAATGCCGGATAAAGGGATCCAATTCGAATAATGCCGAAAAAACAACCGGGCTCAAGCCCGGTATTGATGAACCAGACTCCTGAAAAATCAGCCGATAACACCTCGCTGGTTTTCGAATTACTGGATACCAGTGATTTTGGCCTCCTTGCATTGAATGCGACCGACCACCTCATTTACATCAATGAGGCCGCACAGCAGATTTTTGATGTGACAGCGGAACATGTTCTGGGAAAACCCGTGGTTTCTTTTATGGACGACCCGGGTCTGTTGCAGTTCATCGCCCAGGGCTCTTGTGACCTGAACAAAACGTATGAGTGGCAACAGCGATCGCTTCTGGTCAGCGCCGGTAAATTCTGCGAAAATGATCGGGTCAAAGGCTGCCTGCTGGTGCTGCACAAAAAAACAACACCTGATATCACCAGTGATGATGAATTCAATTGGATCAAAGAAGAATTTGCCTCATTACTGGAAAGCTCTTACGACGGCATCATTGTGGCTGACGGGAAATCGATTCTGCAGGTGAATGCCAGTTTCGGTCGAATCACCGGCCTTGCCCCCGGGATGCTTATCGGCAAAAATATCAGTGACCTGGAAACGGAGGAACATGCCTGCCTGGCCGCTGTCCAGGAAGTCATCCGGATGACCAGCTATCATAAAAAAACCCTGACCCTGCAACGCCGGCTCACCACTGGAAACGAAATTTTTCTTACCGGAAATCCCGTATTCGACCGGCACGGCCAGGTCATCAGAGTCCTGATCAATGTGCGGGATGTCACAGAGCTGAAAAGCCTGGAAGATCAGATTAAAAAAGTCAGTTCCGTCTGTGAAAATTTCAACCAGCTAAGCGAGGAAAAACGAGATTTTTTTCAGGGTATTGTGGCAGAAAGTCCTTCCATGAGAAAGCTGGTTGATCTGGTTTTGCGTATTTCCCGGGTCGACTCGACCATTTTGCTGGTCGGGGAAAGCGGTGTGGGAAAAGATGTGTTTGCCCGGCTGATTTACCGTCTGAGCAAGCGAAATCAACACCCTTTCATTTCGGTAAACTGCGGCGCCATACCCGACAACCTGCTGGAAAGTGAATTTTTCGGTTATTTAAAAGGAGCATTCACAGGTGCGGATGCCAAAGGCAAGGCCGGGTTGTTTGAACAGGCCAACAAAGGAATCCTGTTCCTTGACGAGGTGGGTGAACTGCCCCTGAATCTCCAGGTCAAGCTGTTGAAAGTGATACAGGATCGGCGGTGCCGCAGGCTGGGTGACAATAAAGACATCGAGCTTGACATACGCATCATCGCCGCTACCAACAAAGATCTCAATGAGATGGTTTCAGATGGACTTTTCCGTGCAGACCTGTTCTACCGCCTGTACGTTGTACCCATCAATATTCCGGCCCTGCGGGAACGGCGGGAAGATATTTTACCCTTGTCCCTGATGTTCCTGAACCAGTTCAATACAAAATATAATGTGAGCAAAACCCTGGACCACGAACTCATGTCAGCGCTGGAAAACCACGACTGGCCGGGCAATGTCCGCGAGCTGGCAAATGTAGTGGAGCGCATGGTCGTCACGGCGAGAACAGACGTCTTGATGCCGGACCATTTGCCTGACTCCATCAAAAAACGAAATACGGGATTATCCGGTCCCAATCTGCCCGATACCATGAACCTGAAGGAAGCGCAGCAGGCAATGGAACATGAAATGATCAAACGTGCCGTCATTCGAACGGGCAGCACGAGAAAGGCGGGTCAGTTGCTGGGAGTCAATCACAGTACCGTTCTGAGAAAGGCCCAACGCTGCGGACTGGATATTCAAGCCGCCATCCGTCAGAACAAGGTCAACCCATCCCTGGCGGATCCGGCCCACTGAAAGACAGATACACCAGGATGGTGCAATTATGCATTTCCATGGCAATTTTGCACCAAACCACCCCGCTCTTTCCAGAAACGCATCTCCTGATTTGCCGGACATAACTTCAGAGACGATCATGGCTTCGGAACATGGATGCTGTATCACGCATCCGGCACAAGACTTGCAGGTCACTCTCCTACTGATGGATGGACATACATAGAAGCGGCGCAGTTTCTTTTAACCAAAACTTTAGAATGTAAGGAGCATAGCAATGACACAACCGAAACACATTCCGCTGGGTGTCGGGTTTTATCCCGATTGGTGGAACAAAAATTATGGGCTTTCTTTTGGTAGAGAATTTTACTATGACGCGGATTATCGCGTTGATGTCCTGGCCAAGTCACAAAAAGTATTGTACGAACGATTTGGGGATGTCGGACTGGGCGACCCAGACCCGAAACCCAGCCCCAAGATCACTTTCGGCATGGTGATGCTGCCGGCCATTTTTGGTTGTGATATTGTTTACAAGGATGACGCTTTGCCCTGGGCGATGCCTTTGAACCTGTCAAAAGAAGACTGTGACAAACTGGTGAAACCGGATTTGCCCACCGTGTCTCCCATGAAAGAGGTGCTGGGACAGATCGACCACTTAAAAGCCAAGTACGGCAAAGTTGTCGGAGATATCAATACCACGGGCGTACAGAATCTGGCACTCAAACTACGGGGGGACCAGTTATATATCGATTTTTTTGAAGACCCGGAATTTTGTCACAGATTGTTAAAATTCTGCACCGAGTGCATGATCGATTTGTGGAAATTCATCTACCCGATCACCGGAACGGGGGCAATAGATGTCACCCCGATGTGTGATCCGACCATTTATTGCGTGGCCAACTGTACGGTTGAACAGATATCCGGAGACACCTATGAAGAATTCGGTCTGCCTTACGACATCCTGTTGAGCAATGCCTGCCATCCTTTTGGAATTCATCATTGCGGCAACCTGGATGCCGTGGCGGAACAGTATGCCAAGGTGCCGAACCTGGTATTTATCGAAGCCGGTTTTGGCAGCGATTTTGCCTCAGCTCGAAAAATTTTCGGTCCTGACGTGGCTTTCAATGCCCGGATCAGTCCGGTTCAGATGAAAAATGACACGGCAGAGGGTATTGAGGCCACCGTTAAAGAGGTGATTGATCAGGGGGCACCACTTTCAAATTATTCCATAGATACTGTGGGATTAACCCACGGCGTGCCGGATGAAAATGTGCGGATCGCACGAAAAACGGCCATGACATATGGAACATATTAATTATCAGGGAGACACAGATGCAGACAAAAATATCCAGTGACAAGAAAGAGGTCATCATCGGCCATGACCAGCCCGTAGTGGCCATCGGGGAGCGCATCAATCCCACAGGACGTTCGAAACTGGCCAAGGCCCTGGAGGAACGCGACGTGGGATATATCCAGAATGAAGCATTAAAACAGGTTGCGGCAGGCGCCCAGGTGCTGGGCATCAATGTGGGGGTGTCGGGTACAGATGAAAGTGCATTGATGGTTGATGTGCTGCATGCGGTACGCGAAGTGACCGACACCCCGCTTTGTCTGGATTCGGCCAAACCTGAAGTGCTGCGGGCCGGTCTTGAAGTTTACAAAGGCAAAGCCCTGGTGAACTCGGTGAACGGTGAGGAAGCCAAAATCAAAGAGATTTTACCCATGGTGGCACAGTATAAATCAGCTGTCGTCGCTTTGACCATGGATGACGACGGGATACCGTCAGATGTTTCCAAACGTCTGGCAATTGCCGACAAAATCCTTAACGAAACTACCAAGGCGGGCATCCCCATAGAAGATGTGATCATCGATCCTCTGGCCATGAGTGTTGCCTCGGATGACCAATCCGGCCTGGGGGCGTTGCAGTCTCTGGCCCAGATTCGTGACCGGTTCGGTGTTAACCAGACCATCGGAGCCAGTAATGTTTCCTTCGGACTTCCCACCCGCCGGGCAATTAACTGTGTATTTTTAGCCATGGCCATCGTGAACGGGCTGACCTGCCCGATCACGGATCCCACCGTATGGGAAATCAGGCGAACCCTGCTGTTGACGGATTTATTTCACGGCAAAGACGATTTTGCCATGAATTTTATCGGTGCATACCGGGAACAGTTTCCTGAAGACGATTAATACGAAAAACGGGTTGTCATACATTAGATTTATTACAACAAAAGGATGATTAAAAATGGAACAATTAGAAGCAATCAAAGAAGCTGTAAACAAGGGGAAACGAAAAGAGATCGCGGACCTGGTTCAAACTGCACTGGACAACGGTGCGGACCCCAATGTGATTATCAACGATTACATGATCGAAGCCATGAAAGAAGTTGGCGCGCGCTTCGAAGCCAAAAAAATATTTGTTCCGGAAATGATGATCTCCGCCCTTACCATGCAAACCGGCGTGGATGTCATCAAACCGCTTTTAGAAAAAGACGAAAATAAAACTGAGAAGCTGGGAATCATTGTGATAGGAACCGTATTCGGTGATCTTCATGATATTGGAAAAAACCTGGCTATACTGATGCTTGAAAGCGCCGGGTTTGAAGTACACAACATTGGCGAAAACGTGCCCGCGGACCAATTTGTTGAAAAAGCCACAGAGCTTAACGCAAATATCATCGGTTTGTCCAGCCTTTTAACCACTGGCGATCCCTATGTGAAAGAGACCGTTTCGGCCATCAAGAACAGTCCCTTGAAAGATAAGGTCAAGGTGATGTGCGGCGGTGCCGCGGTCACCGAAAAGTTCTCGGTTGGAGAATGCGGTGCCGACGGACATGCGGTCGATGCAATCGCAGGAGTCAAACTGGCCAAAAAATTTGTGGGGGTCGACTGATATCTGTCTTATCTGCCGTAACTGTATAATCACAACACGTTAAAAACAACACACCCTGGATCGACCCATACTTTCGATGCAGGGTGTGTCATTTTTTGCCCGGTGTACTCCTTTCTTTTTTATTACCGTGTATCCGGAAGTATCCTGAGACAATCCTGTGGCAGGCGGTAAGTGCCTTTGCCATGGAGACTTACCTCTATGAGATCATCCGGATCATTGATGGAGGTATCCGGATCCGTCACTATCCCGTGGACACCAATGAAGTCATTCATATAAGGCTTCCAGGCCTCATCTGACGATGCCTGGAACACTTCCACACGATTGCCGTGCATAAATACCATAACAGACTCCTTTATCTCAGGTTTACAGGCCGGGTCGGCACCTGGTTTCTGGCAGTCAGTTTGCGCTTGCAGTCGTTACACAAACGTCGCTGCCCCGTCTTCTGGGGCGGCAGGTCAGCGGTCTTGTCCGAAACAAAGGCCATATACTGGGCGGACGGCATTTTGGCCCCACAGGACTCACAGGCCTGAATATCCTGCTGATTCAACAGGGTACCACAGAGCTTGAGCATCCGTTTGCCGTCTTTTTCCTCGATCACCATGGCATTGTTTTCGCAAATAGTAGCACAGGCCCCGCAGGTAATGCAATTGTCAGCGGTTATTCGGAAATCGGTTTTCACCGGGTGGTCAAAATCCAGGTATCCCAGATGCAGCGCATCAATGCCCATCTTGTCTTTGCAGACCTCCACGCATTTGCCGCATCTTCTGCACACATCGCACCGCAGGCACCGCTGGGCTTCCTTCCTGACAGCAGCTTCATCATATCCCAGTTCCACCTGCTGAAACGTGGTCCGCCTTCTGTCCACATTGAGCATGGGCATGACCGGCCGGGACAGCCGCATTTTTTCGGCTGCCGTCATTTCCTTCATGGGGACTTTGCGGCGGCGCACCGGAATCTTGGGCATTCTGGGCTGGGGCATGCCGGTGAGGTGCCGGTGAATGGCATCGGCGGCCCGTTTGCCCCCGCCGATGGCCTCTATCACCGTTGCCGGACCGGAAACCGCGTCTCCTGCGGCAAACACCCCGGGCATGCTGGTTTCCATGGAAGCATGGTTCACCTCAATGGTTCCCCTCCGGGTCCATTTGACAGCATCAAAAGCGGTCATGCCGCTGTCATCCACATACTGGCCGATGGCAGACAGGACAGCATCGGTTTGAAGGGTGAATTCCCTGCCCAGGATGGGAACCGGTGCCAGGCGGTCCGTGCCTTTTTTTGCCACCAGCTCCGCTTTAATACAGGCAAGGCCGGTGATCCTGCCTTCACTGCCCGTAATCTGTGTGGGGATGGTGAGAAAGGCAAACGCAATGCCCTCTTCTTCTGCCTGCTCCACTTCCTCGATATCCGCCGGCATCTGTTCTCTGGATCTGCGGTAGGCAATGGTGACCTTGTCCGCCCCCAGGCGCAGGCTGGTTCTGGCCGCATCGATGGCCACGTTTCCGCCGCCGATGACCACCACGTGCCTGCCCGGGGCCTGGCCGTCCCCTAGGGCCACATTCTTTAAAAAGGTGATGGCATCGATCACCCTGGGGAAATCGGTTTCCCCTTTGATGCCAAGATCCCAGGCCTTGTGGGCCCCGATGGCCAGGAAAAACGCCTCCGTGCCCTGATCGCGCATCTGCTCACAGGTCACGTCCGTGCCGAACCGGGTATTGAACAGAAATTCCACCCCGAGATCCTCGATCATGGCCACCTCCCGGTCGATCACCTCTTTGGGCAGGCGGTATCTGGGAATTCCCACCATGAGCATGCCCCCGGCAAAGGGCAACGATTCGATCACCTTGACGGAATATCCCATCAATGCCAGGTAATAGGCACAGGACAGCCCGCCGGGGCCGGCCCCCACCACACACACTTTCTTCCCGTTGGGCGGGGCCGGCTCCGGGTTGGTATACCGCCGGTCCGACAATGCCCGTTCCGCGGCAAACGCCTTGAGAAATTTGATGGAGATGGGGGTATCGATACGCCCCCGGACACACATCATTTCACAGGGACGGGTACACACCAGGCCGCAGACCCAGGGCAGCGGGTTGTCTTCCCGGATCACGGCAATGGCCTCTGCATCCTTGCCCTCGGCGATCAGTGCCAGGTAGGTGGGTACATCGATTCCGGCAGGACAGGCCATCTGGCAGGGGGACGGGGCAATCACACCACATTCATGGGATGAACAGTTCCGGGTTTCAATGTGGCTGACAAATACTTCCCTGTGGTCTGAAAGAACCTGATTCAGGTGGTTCCTCGTCCTGGCTGCAGTGTCATCCGGGGCACTGGTTTCAAATTCCGCCATCAGCTCGTCAATGGCCGCCATATGGCCGTCCCCGGCTTCCCCCAGAGATATTTCCTCTATAAGCATCCGGATGGATTCACATATCCGCCGCACCCTGGGGTCTGTCAGGACACCCGATGCAATACGTTCCGACAAAAATTGCAGGGTGGACTGAACCGGACAGGTGTTTTGGGCCATGGATCACACTCCTTTCAAAAGCTGCTGTTCTCAAGGGATGCCACGGCTTGCGCATGGCGCTCCCGCCGGATCTGGGTCATGTCCTCGACGTTTCCGAATGTCAGACACCCCGTGGTACAGGTGGTGACACAGGCCGGTTCCAGGCCCTGGTC
>JAABUD010000224.1 GCA_011389555.1 Desulfotignum sp.
CCACCTCCTTGGTAGTGAAAAACGGCTCGAACAGATTTTCCAGAGTGTCCTTGTCCATGCCGCAGCCGTTGTCACTGACTGCCAGCAGGACAAAATCTCCGGGGATAAAGCCGGCGTGTTTTTTGCAGTATGCCTCATCAAATGACTTTCTTCCGGTTTCAATGGTAAGTTTACCCACTCCGTCAATGGCATCTCGGGCGTTGATGCAGAGATTGGCAAGGATCTGGTCGATCTGGGATGGGTCCATTTTAACTGGCCAGATATGAGAAGCAGGCTGCCAGGCCAGTTCAATGTTCTCTCCGATGAGCCGGCGCAGCATATTCAACATGCTTTCCACAGTATCGTTCAAATCCAGCTGTCTGGGAGAAATAGTCTGTTTTCTGGCAAAAGCCAGCAGCTTATTTGTGATATCCGCCGAACGATTCGCAGCTTTTTGGATTTCTTTCAGGTCGGAATACAGATCATGGTTTTCTTCTGTCTGCAACAGCGCCAATTCCGTATGTCCCAGGATTACTCCAAGCATATTGTTGAAATCATGGGCTACTCCGCCCGCCAGACGACCCACAGATTCCATTTTCTGGGCTTGGCGGAGTTGATCCTCATAATACTTTTTCTCTGAGATATCCCGTGCAACGGAAAGCACAGACACCACCTCACCATCGTGATAAACAGGAGTTCCGCTCACCTCACCAAATTTTTCCGTTCCATCTTTTGCAGTAAACTCATAAACTGAATCTGATACGGTATCTCCAGAAAACACGCGTGTCACGTCATTATAGGCTTTTTCAAAATAGGCCGGTGCCAGAATATTGATGTCCTGAAAAGGCTTGCCAACAATCTCCTCTGGTCTGTATCCCAGCAACTTCTCCACAGACGGCGAAACACTGAGAATCTGTAAATCCTTATCGACAGAATAGATTACGTCGGAGACATTTTCAAAATGAAGGCGGTATTTTTCCTCACTTTTCCGCAAGGCGGCTTCTACCTGTTTGCGTTTGATGATATCCTTTTTCAGCTGTTCGTTAGCCGTCTTTAGTTTAAGAGTTCTTTCTTCGACAAGTTTTTCCAAGCTTTTCTGTGATTCACGCAAAGCCCTCTCAGCTTTATCCAGTAATGCGGTTTTTGCTGAGAGTTCTGTATTCTGTTCAAGCAATGCCTGTTTGCTCTTATTTAGGATCTTGGAAGTCAGATCAGAGATGTATGCCACAACAAATAGCAACCCGATAACGACTGCCAGGCGGGTAATGATGGTCAACTCTGGAGGGTTGAATGATTCGACTATACGTTGGGGAGGCATGAAACCAAAGTACTCCCCGGCCACCACAAATCCGAAAGCCAACGAACAGATACTGGCAATGAAGTAGGAATAATTTTTAGGTCCCAAAACACCCACGTACACGATCAGAGCGGCATAGATAGGGGTAAGAAAAGTGGCTTCGATTCCCCCAAGGCTGTAAATGATTGCGGTGTAGCCAATAATTTCAAGGATATTGATGAGAAGCGAAGTATATTTAAATGAACGTTCGTTCTTTAAACGCTTTAATATCAACAGCGTGGGTGGATTTATTGCAATGAGATATAGTACTGACAGCGTGACACCTGTAAAGTGGTTTATTTGGGTCTCGTTGGCAAGATAAGAGGCCAATGCAAACAGCCACATCACCGTGCTGGCTCCCGAGCGGACAAGCGCACCTTGATAATGTCGTCTATAGAGCTTCTTAAAGTAATCTTCAGGCGGTTCGAGCTCGTCTTGTTGACTTGCTTCTTCCATATGGCCTCATTTTAAATCCACGCTTCATTATGTAATCTCAAAAGACGGTAAGATTGCTGAAGTATCAACAACCACCATTCCAAAAATTTTTCGGCATCATCAAAGTTACGATAACTTTCATTCATACAGTTTTCAAAAAATCAACATACTTGCATGATACTTGATTCTCACAAACCTCCATAATATTAATGGTATATGCAGAAATTCATTTGATAATCTTTTTTGAATAAAATCTCACAACATAATCAAACCCGCTGCATAATTGCAACACTCCTTGATTCCTCAAAATCTCAACCATAGTTTCGTTTATGCATGAAAGACTTATCAATGAAATGCGTGCATGTCAATTAGAGAAAACCCTTAGTCGCTTTAGGGAAAAATACGTAATGCCTGCTTTTTTTTCGATGCCGTTTGCTTAAACCAGGCCGCCCAGGGCTACAGTGATGGCTTCTCCGCTCACTCCGCTGGATTCTTCCGAAGCCAGAAAGGCGATCACTTGAGCCACTTCTTCAGGGGTTGCCACCCGGCCTGCCGGGTAGAGGGCCGCTCTTTCCTTCCATACCTCATCCGGGGTGATGCCGCGCTGCAGGGCTTCGGCGCTGGCTGACTTCTTGGCCATGGATGTCCGCACCCATCCGGGCAGCACGGCGTTGGAGGTCACGCCATGGGGCCCGGCATCCCGGGAGATCGAGCGCATCAGTCCCAGCAGTCCGTGTTTGGAGCTGGTATAGGCGCTGCCGGCAAATTCCGCTTTCTGTCCGGCCGTGGAACTGGTGAACACACACCGGCCATAGCCTTGTTCAATCATGTCTTTGACAACGAGCCGTGACAGATGATATGGGCCATCCAGGTTGATGCGCAGGGTTTCCTGCCAGACCTCCGGCGGCTGTTCCCAGATCACCCGTTCATGGGCCGAGCCGATACCGTGATTGCACACCAGGATCGATATCGGTCCCAGGCGGTCCCGGGTTTCTTTTACTGCAAGCGCACATCCGTCAGGGGTTCCCAGATCCGCTGCCACATAATCCATTCCCAGGGATTTGAGTTCATTCTCACTGCGGGCCACGGCCATGACCCGTGCGCCCCGGGATGCCAGCAGTTCAGCTGTGGCCCGGCCGATGCCGCGCCCTGCGCCTGTTATCAGTGTCACCCGCCCTTTTACTCCCGGCATGCTCTACCTCCACTTCCAGGTTTCGTGGTACATGTCATTTTTCCGGATCCCGGGTGGTTTTTGTTGAAGCGGCATCGATGTCAAAAATTTTTTTGCCCTGCACATAGTCTTTGGTGGCATACTGGGAAATCTTCTGGATTTTGGCAGACAGGTCCATCATACGCAACGTGTGTTTTTTTATCAGTTTTATTACATCCGTTTTCTGAGACGGCGCCAGGTTCGGTGCCGCCAGTTTTTGGATGCCAATCAATATTACCTGCAGCGGGTTGTTCAATTCATGGCTGACAGCGCCGGCCATTTCAAGAATGGCCCTGAGCTTTTCCTTGTCCCGCTGTTCCTGTGCCGCCTGTTTTTGTTGTGTGATGTCCATGAAAAAGCCCAGAGCGGCCCTGGCCCCCTCGTGTTTTACGGAGGTAATCGTTTCCATCACCCATTTTACACGGCCCAGACTGTCCACAACCTGAAATTCATACGGCGTGGTCCGCTGACCGGCCAGCATCTGTTTGGCGCATGCCAAAACGTGCGTTCTGTACTCCGCATGAACCAGCTCCAGAGACTCCATGCCGGTCAGTTCCTCTTTTGCATATCCCGTGATTCGGCAGAATTCGGGATTCACGTATTTGAACCGGCCTTTCTGTACGATATAACTGCCGATCAGGGCGCTGTTCCGGCTGTGTTCAAGCTCTTCTTCCGCCTGTTTTCTCTGGGTGTTGTCCCGGATGAACCCCTCGATGGCCACGGCCCGGTTCCGGCTGTCCCGGACCACGGACCACCGGTCATGCATCCACCGGGTGGTGCCGTCAGTACCGATATACCGGTATTCCACCTCTCCCTCGGATCCTCCGGCTGCCAGCGCACTCTTTCTGGCGGCCCTGAGCGTGTCCGCGTCTTCCGGGTGAATGTGCTGGGCCACACTGCCGGAGGTCAGGACGGTACGTCCCTGTTCCCTGCCGCCGAACAGCGCCAGGAAGCGTTTGTTAAAGAAAGGAAATGTGCCGGATTCGATATCGAACAGGTAGATGGCATCCTGGGAATGATCGGCCAGCTGCTGAAAGCTCTCGGACAATGTCCGGATAATATCCGAGTCACTGGCTTCGGACCGGGAATCAGCCGCCCGCTCCAGTTCCCGGACTTTCGCTTCCAGCTCCTCATATGTGGGTTTGGCGGGTTGGGTCATATTTCGCGACAGCGATGAGGTTGTATCCGGGCTGGTCAGTGCCCCGATGGCGGCCGTGCAGACAGCTGTCGGAGAGTCCGGATGATCCGCGGTAAATTCATACCCCTCTTTGGAAAAAACAGCCTGCCACCGGGTCTGGTCCGGGCTTCCCGGACAGAGGTCTTTTAAATGAAATGTAAATCCTCTGGTTTTCAGGATGTCCGCCAAAGCCAGTGCGGCATGAATATTTGTGGCTGCATGGGTTGGAACCGCCTCGCCAAGATATTTTTTCAGCTGGTTTTCCAGTTTGTCAGGAATGGATTCGTTCATGGTCTTCTCCGGTACAGGGTCATTTTTTTTTACAAGCATATTGTTTTAAAATGGAATGTCAATACTTCAGATGATCAGCATGTCAGATGGAAACAGGCGGCCACATCATTGGCATCGCCTGCCAGATCATTGAATTTTTCAGCTGCCCGCTTGGAGGACATGACCATGGCAGTGATCCCTTTTTCCTGAAGATCGGCAACGAGTGTGGCATGGGGTTTCATGAGGCCCGGTTTTCCGGTGCCGATCACAAGGATCTTTGCATGGGTGTCAAGCACCGCTTCCAGGTCGCATAACGTCAGCCCGTGGCCGGATTTTCTCTGCCATGGGCTCAGAACCGTGCCATCGGGCAGGATAATGAGATCTTTGCGAAACGTTTTTCCGTTGATTGTCATTTTACCGAATGAATATGAGTCTATCATGGCCGACCTTTTCTTCTGATATGGGATCACCTGATGTTTGGTAGTAAGTCACAAATATTTGGAACAATTTTTTGATATAAAGTCAATGATATTTTTCTTTATTTTTGTGCGATTCGGGTTGATTATTTTCAAAAAACCCTTACTATATCCACAATGGTTTTAGTATTCCCTGTCGCCTGTTCAACATCGCTTTTTGCCAGGGACCCCAGTTCCCGGAAGTTATTTGGATTTTTCGGGTAATTTGATTACAACAGTAAAAAAGAAGGAGTTCCCATGGAAGTTAAAGATTATTGTAATGCAATGAGGGCTGAAGTAACTGCATGGAAAAACAAACTGGAAGCAATGAAAAAAGTGGCTGACTCTTACAGCACGCAGCAGAAAGAAAAAGTGCTTCCTCTCATTGGACAGCTGGAACAAGAGGTTGCCTCTGCTCAGATGCGGGTGGATCAGCTTGATAAAGAATGCCCCTCTGACTGGTCTCCCATGAAAAATGAACTCGACGATCTTTTTGGTACGATCGGAAGCAATGTGAACCGTGCCTGGAAAGACATCGAGCCCGGGAATGTCGGCGGATAATCTCAACCTGCCGATTCAGTATAATTCAGTTGAAAGGCTTTACGTATTTGCGTAAAGCCTTTTTTCATCCACACATGGCATGATTCATTATTGTCAAGGTAAAAAATAAACTTGTCACGATACTGTCTGTACAGTATACTGATAAATATAATAATTGTGACAGATGGGGTGATTATGTCCACAGTAAAATCAATAAAAAACGAAAGAATCGATATTCGGACCAGCTGTGCCGTCAAACAGCTTTTGCAGGAAGCCGCCCGTGCCAGCCATAAGAATGTCAGTGAATTTTTGCTGGAGGCCGGTATCAATGCCGCCAACCAGGCCCTGGCTGACCGCCGGCGGTTTGAGCTGGATGAAACCCGGTGGGAAGCATTTGAAAAGGCCCTGGATCGACCGGTTCAGGATAAACCACGGCTCAGGGACCTTCTGCTGGCCCCGGGAATTCTGGAATGAATCCCCTTTGGGAACCGGTGCGGAAACTGGCGGTTTCGGATGAGGTTGACGGGTTTGACTGCGGTCAGCCGGAACTCAATCAATTTCTCCAGCGGTTCGCACTGATAAATCAGAAAGCAAACAGCTCTCAGACTTACGTGTGCTGTAATGAACTGGGTGTTGTGGGATATTATACGCTGGCGGTGGGAAGCGTGGTATATCAGGCAGCACCTGGCAGGATATCAAAAGGACTGGCTAAGCATCCGGTACCGGTAATGATTCTGGCCCGGCTGGCCGCGGATCTGGCCCACCAGGGGCAGGGCCTGGGACGTGCTTTGCTCAGGGACGCGCTGCTGAGGACTCTTCAGGCGGCGGATATTGCGGGAATCCGGTCGCTGCTGGTGCATGCAAAGGATGACAACGCCAGAAACTGGTACCTTTCCTGGGATTTTGAACCCAGTCCCACTGATCCATGTCATCTGTTTCTGCTGCTCAAAGATCTGAAACACATTCTCAAGGAGTGACCCGCAGGATCAGTCCAGGTGATATTCGATGTCATCAAAGATATCTTCCAGGGTGTAGAGCAGTTTGTCCGCTTCGGCCAGGTTCCGGTCGGCGATGTTTTCTTCGATGGCATGAAATGTCTGGGTCAGCTGCTCTTTCTGATCGAGCAGCACCTGCCGCAGCGGCGTGCCGTCGTAATGGTACAGCAGCATGTCGATCTGCCCGGCCAGTTCGTACAGGGAAGGATTTTTCTCCACCAGACCGGGATCCTGGTATGCCAGGTGCCGGGCCAGCCGGGGATAGGTTGATTCAAAGCTTTTTTTGTAAAACGGCCGGATGGTCACGGTTATCTGCATGTGTTGGCTCATGGGGTATCTCCTTGTATCGGGTTGTGGCGCCGCATTGTCGGTTACAGGGGTACAGATGCAGCTCTGTCAGTCATCTTTTCACGGTTTTGTCCGAACATTGATTATCCTGCTGCCGGGTGTTTCAAAAATCGATATGCCAGCCGGCGCCGGCAAAGGCGAACCGGTCCTTGAACCGGTGAAAGAGTTGGGCCGCGGCTTCGTTGCCCGTGCAGTGGGACACGGCAATGGTGTGGACCTGGAATTTGTCAAAGGCATCCATGGCCTGGTCCAGCTGGGACGGGTCGTTGGCAAATCCCAGGTGGGTGCCGCCGATCACGGCATGAAACGTCGGATGGCCGGATTTTTGGGCAAAGTGTTCCATGATGTTGACAATGCCGGAGTGGGCGCATCCGGTGAGGATCACAGGTCCTGCCGGGGTCTCGATGAGCAGGCTGGCATCGTCGTTGAACGGGTCGGGAACAAATCCGTCCGGGGTCTGTTTCACCAAACGCTCATCGGATGGTTCAAAAGACCCGGTCCGGGGCACCTGGCCGGAAAAAAACACCCCCGGGGCAATTTCAGTGAAGCTGCTGTGGAACGCGAACCGGGCGTTGAGTGTCTCTTCCAGGGCGGGTTGAGAAAAAGGAATGCCGATGTATGTGGGGTCCTGGTCTTTTGGGAGCAGGTATTTGCCGGCAAACAGGTCCGGGTGGGCATGGATGGGCAAAGGCTGTTCCCGGGCCGGAAGCTGCATGAGCCCCCCGGTGTGGTCATAATGGCCGTGGCTGATCACCACGCCGTCCAGGGCGGCCAGATCGATTTTCAGGGCCTTGGCGTTGTGGGCCAGGCCCAGTCCCTGGCCCGTGTCCATGAGCAGGCGGGTGGTGGGGGTTTTTATGAGGGCGGCGAATCCATGTTCGCCCATGATGTCTTTGGCCATGTGGGCCCGGTTTTCGCAGATGATGGTGATGCGGGTGTGAGTCATGGGGACAGCTCCTTTGTATGAATGTCAGATGCGGGTGCGGTGGTCGGGCATGGTGGCCACCAGGTGGATCATGCTGATGGACCGTTCCAGGAACCCGCCTTCGCAGTAGCACAAATAAAATTCCCACAGCCGCCTGAACCGGCGGTCATATCCCAGGCGGGACAGGGTGGGGGAAGCGGATCTGAACCGCTGGCGCCAGTGGTTCAGGGTCTTTGCATAGTCAAACCCGAAATCGTTGAGCTTTTTGACCCCCATGCCGGTGTGATCCGTGAGCACCTGAAGCAGGTGATGGGTGGCAGGCAGGCATCCGCCGGGAAAGATGTGGCGCTGGATGAAATCCACGCTTTTCAGGTAAGACCGGTACAGCTGGTCCTTGATGGTGATGGCCTGGATGAACATGATGCCGTCGGGTTTGAGCAGGGATTCGCAGGTTTTCATGAAGGCCGGCAGGTACCGGTGGCCCACGGCCTCGATCATCTCGATGCTCACCAGTTTGTCATACCGGCCGGTGAGTTCCCGGTAGTCGGTTTTCAGCAGGGTGATCCGGTCCTGGAGGCCCTGCGCGTGGATGCGGCGCTGCGCTTCCTCATACTGGGCATCGGAGATGGTGGTGGTGGTGACGTGGCACCCATACCGGGAGGCGGCATGGATGGCAAATCCGCCCCAGCCGCCGCCGATTTCGATCACCCGGTCCCCGGGACCCAGGCGCAGCTGGCGGCAGATCACGTCCAGCTTGTGCACGGCCGCCTCTTCCAGGGTGCTGGTGTCATGGGGGAATATGGCCGCGGAATACATCATGGTCGGATCCAGAAAGGTCTGGTACATGTCGTTGCCCAGATCATAATGGGCCAGGATATTCTGTTTTGCGCCGTGTTTTGAGTTGTGCCGGCGTAAATGACCCAGCCGGAGCAGAGGCCTGATCAGCCGGGCCAGCCGGTTTTCCATCTGTTCCATGACCGGCTGGTTGGCCACGATGATGCGGATCACGGCCGTGAGATCATTCGTGTCCCACTGTCCATCCACATAGGATTCTGCCGCACCGATGGAGCCGTCCACCACCACCCGGGTGAAAAATGCCGGATCATGCACCTGGATGACGGCCTCGGGACCGTTGCCGGGGCCGAACGCCAGGGTCCGGTCGTTTTCCCGGATGGTGAGGCGGCCGTATGCCAGGTGGTTCATCATGTTCAGCACCATGCGGCGGGCCCAGGTTCTGGGCCGGGCCGTGAACACGGTGCGGGCAGGGGACAGTTGTCCAGGAGAGGTGACAGACTTCATGGCAACTCCTTTTTGCAGGGGACATAGGGAACATAGGGGATTTTTTTCAGAAAGATCCGGGCCGCCTGCCAGTATATCCCCAGGAGGATAAAGGCGGTCATCACCGGTTTACGCAGCAGGGCCGGCCGCACCGACTGCCGGGTGAGGGGCTGTTTTTCCAGCATCAGGGTGGCATCGAATATGTGGCCCCGGGGGTCGTCCACCCGGATTGTAATGGTGATCCTGCCTGCCGGCGGCGGGATGACAGACCACTGGTAATGCTGGTGAACCGGATTGAACGGGGACACATGAAACACCTTGGGGTTGTCCGGGGTCAGAGAGAGGGTCAGATCATGGGCGTAATAGTGGCGCTCGTTCCAGGGGGTGTTGGACACCTCGGCCAGAAGGTGGGTGCAGACATGGTCCCGGTCATACCCGAAATACAGGTTTACCGGACTGAAATACAGCCCTGAGGTGCTCACATTCATCAGACCGCACACAGGGCCCTTCACAGGTCTGCCTGTGAGTTCTGCCATCTTTTTTCTGACGCTGACATGCAAAGGCTCATGGGCCGGCCCCAGGTAATCGGTGCGCCGGAACCGGCTCAGGGCAAACCGCCGCACCGAAAACCAGGGGGACAGGTCCGGGACCCGGTCCAGTTCATCCAGATTCAGAAACCACAGGAAAAACCGGTAGCTGAACCGGTGGTGCTTCGGGGTGTGGCGGTGGTGGAACACCCGTCCCCTGTAGAGTGCGGATTTCACGGGGTCACCCCCAGGGCCTCACACACCCGCAGGGCGCTTTTCACCCCGTCTTCGTGGAACCCGTTGAACCAGTAGGCCCCGCAGAAATGCAGTCCTCCGGGTCCGGAGATCCGGTCCCACAGCTGCTGGGCGTTGATGGTTGACGGGGAAAAAGCCGGGTGGGCATAGGTGAACTGCTGCAGCACGTTGTGCGCATCAATCTCCTGGTTCAGGGTGACCAGGCAGGTGTCGGGCAGATCCAGCTGCTGCAGGATGTTCATGTGGTAGGTCAACGTGGTCCGGTCGGTGTGATCCGCAAACACATTATAGTTCCAGCTGGCCCGGGCTCTGGGAGTCCGGGGAAGGATCCGGGTGTCCGTGTGCAGGACCACCTGGTTGTCGATGAACGGCAGGTTTTCCAGGACCCGGGTTTCCAGATCTGTGGGGGCATCCAGCATTGCCAGGGCCTGGTCGGCATGGCAGGCCAAAACCACATGGTCGAACATTGCCTCATCTGCATCGGTCATCACCCGGATGCCGGCAGATTCCCGGACGATGTTTCTCACCGGAGAGGACCGATGGATCCGGTCGGCAAACCGGGCCGTGATTTTCGGGATATAGGACCGGGACCCGCCCGTGATGGTGTACCACTGGGGCCGGTCCACCAGGTTGAGCAGGCCGTGGTTGTCAAAGAACCGGACAAAAAAGGGCAAAGGAAAGTCCCGGATGTCATCCAGACCCATGGACCAGATGGCCGCCACCATGGGAAACAGGTAGTTGTCCTGAAACAGGGACCCGAACCGGTGGGCATCCAGATACTCCCCAAGGGTCTGCCAGGCCGGGCCTGCCGCTGCTTTTTTCATTTGCCGGTTGAACCGGACAATATCTGTGAGCATGCGCAGAAAAGAGGGAGACACCAGGTTTTTGCGCTGGGCAAACAGGGTGTCCAGGGTATGGCCGTTGTATTCCAGGCCGATGGCATCGTTGCGCACGGAAAAACTCATCTCGGTTTTCTGGAACGGCACCCCCAGTTCATCCAGCAGGTGCATAAAATGGGGATAAGTCCGGTCGTTGAACACGATGAACCCGGTGTCCACGGCGCAGGGAACGCCCCCCACGGTCACGTCCACGGTGTGGGTGTGGCCCCCGATATACTCATTGGCTTCGAACAGGTGGACCCGGTATTGAGAGGACAGGTAATGGGCCGCTGTCAATCCGGCAATGCCCGATCCGATGACGGCAATTCGTTTCATGATGTTACCATCCGTCTGGCCAGTGCGGCCCATAAAGACCGGGGCAGCCGGGCCGCAGCTTTCATCCCCCAGGTCAGTTTTTTCGGGAAATGGATCTCGGCCTGTTTTTTCTCAATGCCGTTGCGGATGGCCTGGCTGGCTGCCTGGACATCCATGAGAAACGGCATGTCAAAGTCATTTCGGTCGGTCAGCGGGGTTTTGACGAATCCCGGACACACCAGGCTCACCCGGATCTTTTCCGGTGCCAGGGTGATGGCCAAAGTATCCATGAGATAGGCCACGGCAGCCTTGGATGCGCCATAGGCCTCGGCCCGGGGCAGGGGCAGGTACGCAGCCGAGGACCCGACGCCCACCAGGTGGGGAGAATCACTGCGGCGCAGGGCCGGCAGGAGGGCCTCGATGCTGTGGGCCATGGTCTCGACGTTCAGGCGCATGATCCGGGAGACCCGGGCGCTGTCAAAATCCGGCATATCGATGTATTCGCAGGACCCGGCGCACAGGATGGCCAGGTCCACCCGGTCCAGGCCGGTCAGGTCCCGCAGGGTGGCCTCCCGGTCCAGCAGGTCCAGTTCAAGGGTGTGCAGTCCCTGGTTTGCCAGGGCTTTCAGGGCGGGGGCGGACCGACCGACTGCAATAACCGAATGCCCGGATGCATGGTAGTCCAAAGCCAGCTGCCGGCCGATGCCCGAGGTGGCCCCGGTAATGAGAATTTTCATGATCCCAGCCTTTTTTTCACGGTTCTGATCAGGCCCCCCATCAGCGGAAGGTGTTCATATATCATGGCCCCCAGGTCAAAATAATCCCGGTGGCGGATCACCCGGCCGTCCGGGGCAAAGGTCAGGTGACTGCACCCGTCCACGGTGACGGGCTGCCCTTTTGCCAGCCGGGGGTGGGATATTTCCATGGTCCAGGTGACAAATGCCTGGTTTCCGGACTGCATCCGGGCATCAAAGGCAAACCGGATGGACCGGACATTGTCATACAGAGAGGTAAAATATCGCTTCAGAGCAGGCAGGCCCTCCAGGGTGTGGGCCGGATCGATGAAACAGATCTCGGAATGGTAGAGGGTGTCCAGCAGATTCAGGCTGGTTTTGTCCAGCTGGTTGAAGGTGTCCAGAAATGTGTCCAGGTGCTCCATGATCCCGCCTTTTTCATTGTATCATCAGGTCAGCTTTCAGCCGATCACCCGGGCGACGTTTTCAAAGATGCGGTCTCCAGGGGTCGGGGGTCTGCCTGATACGAAGTGATATAAACCCGGCCGTCGTTTTCGAAAAACACCACCCCGTCCAGGTACCCGATGTCCCCGGCTTCTTCATGGGTCAGGTCCAGGGCAAATTCCTTGAGGGGAAAGATATTCCAGTCATGGGATACGCAGACGGCGATCTCATTGTCCGCCAGGTCCTGCACACAGTCCAGCATGAACCTGGTGAGACGGTTGCAGGTTGTTTCGGGGTTTTCCATGATTGCCTCATCCAGGCGGTTGTCGAACCAGTTGCGGATGTATGTGTGGGTGCCCTGTTCCTTGAGCAGGTTCAGCGCTTTTTCGATATCTTTGATGTAAAACGGGGCCAGCAGTTCCCGGGGCAGGTTGTGGGGCAGTACTATGCCATGCTGCCGGGTGAATCCCTTGTCGATGAGATATGCGGTTTCAATGCACCGGCCGAACGGGGAGGAGTACAGCCGGGGCAGGGGGGTGGACGGCAGATTCCGGCCCATCTCCAGGGCGTATTCCATGCCTTCCGGGGTCAGTCCCATAAAGGCTTCGGTGCGGGGGGCGGTGCCGTAAAACCGGGCGGAATGACGGATGATGGCCGCGATTTTCGTGATATTCTGATTCAACAGCTGCTGGATCACGGTGAGGGTCTGGTCGGATCGGAGGGGATATTCTCGGTTCATGACAGTGGATGAAGTCTCCTGTATATATAAAAAGATGTTGTCATTGCAAGGTAATGGATTTTAACGTCCCCCCGCCGGCCTGTCAACCGGTTTCAGATGTCGGATTTTCTGCATCATCATCATGATCCACCGCAAGTTCAAACACGTTCTGGAACCGGTTGACCAGGATATACCGCGAGATCTTCACGCACACCAGGGCCGTGGTGGCGGCCGCGGCAAAGGATGCCAGGTGCGGGTGGCGGGCCAGGTAGAGGTCTGTCAGGGCCTGTTTCTCAGCATCAGGTATGTCGGCCACGGTCCCGGTGGCCGTGACTGCGGCGGCCTGATAGATATCTTCGGCCCGGTTCTCGCTGTTGTCGATCAGAAACGCGGCATTGGGACAGGCCGTGAGGTTGTCGTATTTCCGGGTGGTCACCGGGGTGAGAAAGATGATCCGGTCCAGTTTTGGGGTGGCGGCCACCGCCACCAGGCTGGCATAGGGATGACCGTCCTTCTGGGTGCACAGCACGGCCAGCTGCCGGGAATCGATCAGGTCTTGAATGGTGTGGAACAGGGTCTGTTTGTCCATAACTGCCTCCGGGGAGAATATATTGGGGCACCGGCTGATTCAATGCATGACAACGGGTGCCGGTTCCTGTATTTTCAAAAAGATGTTACAATCCGGTTGAATTCAATTCTTACGGCATGCTATAGGAGCTGTCAACCGTTACCTGTTTTATCATTTGAATATGAGGAGGAGAAATGTCCAGACAGATCAGTCTGATCGGCGTGCCCATGGATTTTGGCCAGGATTTGCGCGGGGTGGATATGGGGCCGGCTGCGGTGCGGTACACCGGGCTGATTGCCCGGCTCCGGGAACTGGGCCACACTGTGCGGGACCGGGGGGATGTGCCCATTCCCATCCGGGATGAGGCCGTGCCCGAGCCCGTGCCGGGAAACACCTATGTGGAGGAGATCACCCGGATCTGCCAGGCCATTTACACCCTGGGCCGCCAGGTGATCGAAACAGGGGATTTTCCGCTGTTTGTGGGAGGCGACCATTCCATTGCCGTGGGCACGGTGGCGGCCGCATCCGTTAAAGAGCCACTGGGCCTGATCTGGGTGGATGCCCACGGGGATTTCAACACGCCCGACACCTCACCGTCCGGAAACATCCATGGTATGCCCCTGGCCATTCTCATGGGAGAGGGACATCCGGACCTGGTGAACGTGGGCCGGAAAGGTCCCAAAGTACTGCCGGAAAACGTGGTCATGATCGGGCTCCGGGATATCGATCCGGTCGAGAAAAAGCGGCTGAAAGCGTCCGGTGTCACGGTGTTTACCATGCGGGATATCGATGAACAGGGGATTTCCACAGTGGCCAACCAGGCCGTGATGAAATTCGCACACTTGAAACGGATGCATCTCACCCTGGACATGGATGCCCTGGATCCGGTGGAAGCCCCGGGGGTGGGAACCCCCGTGTCCGGCGGCATCACCTACCGGGAGGCACACCTGCTCATGGAGATCCTGGCGGATTCCAAAAAGATGGGTTCCATGGACCTGGTGGAGATCAACCCGATCCTGGATGTGGCCAACAAGACGGCGGAACTGGCTGTGGAACTGACGTTGTCTGCCCTGGGAAAAAGCATTTTGTGAGCCTGGCCGAGTATATTCAGTCCCTGAACGCCTATAAAGGATTTGCCGGCGATATTGTGTGCCACCGGACCCTGGATCCGGTGCCGGCCCGGTATGCCGGATCTTTGCCCGGGTTTTCCCATGACCTGTCCCTGCTCCTGTCAGAGCTGGGCATCACCCGGCTGTATGCCCACCAGCAGGCTGCCATGGACCGGATCCTGTCCGGTTCCCACACCGTGATTGCCACGCCCACGGCTTCGGGCAAAAGCCTGGTGTACAATTTGCCTGTGGTGGACCGGTTGTTGTCCGATCCGTCTGCCACGGCCCTGTACCTGTTTCCGTTAAAAGCCCTGGCCCGGGATCAGCTGGGCACGGTGCAGGACCTGCTGGTGCGGGCCAGAAGCCTTTTGCCGGATGTGCCGGTGTTGAGGGCGGCCGTGTATGACGGGGATGTCACTTCCCATCACAAGGCCAAAATCCGGCGGGACCCGCCCCAGGTATTGCTGTCCAATCCGGAGATGCTGCACCTGGCCATGCTGCCCCATCATCATCTGTGGGAAGCGTATTTCCGGCGCCTGGCCTTTGTGGTGGTGGATGAGGTGCACACGTACCGGGGAGTGATGGGGTCCCACATGGCCTGGGTGTTCCGGCGCCTGGTGCGCATCTGCCGGTATTATGGGGCAACGCCGGTGTTTGTGTTCTGCTCGGCCACCATTGCCAACCCGGGCGATCTGTGCCGCCGGCTCACGGGTCTGGATGTGGGGGTGGTGGACCGGGCCGGGGCTCCGGCCGGGAAAAAAGAGGTGGTGCTCATGCGGGGCATGGACGGGGCGGCCCAAACCGCCATCGCCCTGATCCATGCGGCCCTGCACCGGAATCTGCGCACCATTGTATATACCCAGTCCAGAAAAATCACGGAACTCATCGCCATCTGGGCATCCCAGCGGGCCAAAAAAATGAGGGACAAAATCAGTGCCTACCGGGCCGGGTTCCTGCCCGAAGAACGGCGGGAGATTGAAACCCGGCTGGCCACAGGGGATCTGTTGTGCGTGGTGTCCACCTCGGCCCTGGAGCTGGGCATCGATATCGGGAACCTGGATCTGTGTGTTTTGGTGGGATATCCGGGCACCATCATGTCCACCTGGCAGCGGGCCGGCCGGGTAGGGCGGGACGGCAGCCAATCCGCTCTGGTGCTCATCGCCCATGAGGATGCCCTGGACCAGTATTTCATGAACCATCCGGACGTGTTCTTTGACATGCCTCCGGAAACTGCACTCATCAACCCGGACAATCCCGTGATCTGCAAGGCCCACCTGGTGTGCGCGGCCGCCGATCTGGCCCTGAAAAAAGGGGAACCCATGCTGATGCCGGATCCGGGCGCATCGGATCCGCCGCCTGTCGACAGGCAGAAAAACAGCCGAAAGAGGGAAACGGGCGGTCCTGTCCATGCGGCTCTCCAGGAGCTGGAAGCATCCGGCCGGCTGCTGCGCAGTGCGAACAATGACATCTGGTATGCATCGCAAAAAAGTCCCCACCGGGAAGTGAGCCTGCGGGGCACGGGCCGCACCATTCCCATCTTTCGGGAAAATACCCGCCAGAGTCTGGGAGAGATCGACCGGTACCGGGCGTTTTTCGACACCCATGAGGGGGCCGTGTACCTGCACCAGGGCAAATCCTATGTGGTGACCCGGTTCGACCATGAAAAAGGCAGCGTTGAGGTGATCCCCAAAGAGGTGAACTACTACACAAGGGCACGGTCTTCCAAAGCCACGCAGATCATTGAGATTCTGGACAGCAAAATTGTGAAAGCCACCCGGGTGGGGTTCGGCCGGCTGCGCATCACGGAGCAGGTGACCGGGTATGACCGCAAACTGGTGGCCACGGGCCGGTCCATCGGCATGGTGCCCCTGGATCTGCCGCCGTTGACCTTTGACACCCGGGGGCTGTGGATCCAGATCCCGGATGAGATCCGGGACCGTCTTGAATCGGACCGCATGCATTTCATGGGCGGGATTCATGCCATGGAGCATGCCGCCATCGGCATCATGCCGCTTTTGGTGATGACCGACCGAAACGATCTGGGCGGGATCTCCATTCCATTCCATGACCAGGTGCAGACCGCGGCCGTGTTTGTGTACGATGCCGTGCCCGGGGGCTTAGGGCTGTGCCGCCGGGCGTTTGAACACGCAGACCGGTTTCTGCACGCCACCCTGGAGACCATCACGTCCTGCCCCTGTACCACCGGATGTCCGGCCTGTGTGCATTCTCCCAAGTGCGGGTCCGGGAACCGGCCCATTGACAAGCATGCAGCCCGGCAGATTCTGGAATGTATCATTTCCGGGTCGGCCGGCCCGTCAAAATGTCAGTTGCCGGATTTGCCGGCGGCTGCAGTTGAACGAAAAGAACATCCGGAAACCTTGACTGCCGGGACAGAAGATCTCCCGGGTGCCGGAATCCACACCCGGGTTCAAGAGATTTCGTTGCAGAAAAACGCATCCCTGCGCTATGGGGTTCTGGACATCGAGACAAGGCGGTCCGCCGCCGAGGTGGGGGGCTGGAACCGGGCGGAAAACATGGGGGTCAGCTGTGCCGTGCTCTATGATTCGCATTCCGGACAGTTCCATGATTACTCCCAGGATCAGATGGCGGATCTGTGCGAGCATCTCTCCTTACTGGACCGGGTGGTGGGGTTCAACCTGATCCGGTTTGACTATAAGGTCCTGGCCGGGTTGAGTGATTTTGATTTTTACCGCCTTCCCACCCTGGACATTCTGATGAAGGTCCATGAGGTGTTAGGCTACCGCCTGTCTCTGGATCATCTGGCCCAGAACACCCTGGGGGCAAAAAAAAGCGCGGACGGGCTCATGGCCCTGCAATGGTGGCAGCAGGGGGAGATGGACAAGATCATCGAATACTGCACCCAGGATGTGCGGGTGACCCGGGACCTGTACCGGTTCGGCCGGGACAACCGGTTTCTGATATTCACAAACAAGGCAGGACACCAGGTAAGGGTCCCGGTGTCCTGGTAGGGTCAATAATCGCAGATGGACGGATCCACGCTGGCCGGCACCCCTTCATACGGGGTCCATTTGTGGGATTTGTAGCTGTCCCCGTCCCGCATGTTTTTCAGGATCTCGATGCTGGTTTTGTAGCCCTTGTACATGCGGCACATCTCCATGGCCATGCCGCAGATCAGGGCCACGGCCTGGGCCATGTTGATGTCGTGGTGGGAAAATTCCCAGGGTTCGGCCGTGTAGACCCGCATGGCACCGATGATTTTGTTGCTGCTGATGATGGGAACCCCCAGCAGGGAGGCGATCCCTTCATTTTTCGCCTGTTCCGGATATTCGATGCGCGGATCGTCCATGACATCAAAGATGGCAATGGGCACGGCATCTTTGGCCTCCCGGATGGTCTGCATGAAATGGATCGGGCCTTTGTTCAGGTATTCGTGGCTCAGGCCGGATGAGGCCACCAGTCCCAGCTCCCGGGTTTCCCGGTTGACCAGAAGCACGGAACATCCCTTGGCGTTGAACGCGGTTTTCACGCTTTCCGCCGTGATCCAGGCCACCTCTTCCGGGTCCTTGCACTGGGAAATGGCCGTGGTGAGTTTGACGATGGTGTCATAATACATGGCATGTTTTTCCATTTCACCCTCCTTGGGTTACGATTTGAAAATCTGCTCCAGCCGGAGCAGGGGACATTCAAAGACAGGCGGATCAGGCAGATGAATTGGCAGCCGGGGTCGGTGATACCGCGTGGTTCACAGATCGCATGGGAAAAGAACAGCTGTAATCATGCTGGGAATCATCTCAATGATATGACTATAATTGAATTGCCGAATTCCGTCAAGGGCTGATCGGTAGTATGCCGCCCCTGGTGGGGGGGGGTGCCATCAGCGACTAGTGTCGGGGGGTGTCAGGGGGTCGAATCCCATTCTGACGAGGTTGCTACAGGCTGTTGGGCCTGGCGGAGCGTCAAGAACGGTGAACTGTTTGAGGACATACCTGCCCGCAGTTTTCACCGTTCAGCGCAGCCAGGCACTACAGCCTGTGCAAACGCGGCAGAGGGTGAGCCCCCCTGACACCCCCCGACACGGGTCATTTGATCAGCCGGTATCCACAGCCAGGCACGTGTGGGGAAAGTTTGCCGGAGAGCTCACTTCACCCGGGCCGCGATATCGGCCAGGACCGGCCCGGCTTTTTCTTTGATCAACACCTGGCACCGGTTGTCATAAGGAGTAGGGGACAGGTTAATGATGGCTAAAAAAGCACCCGCATCCAGAGCATATTCAGGCATCAGTGCCGCCGGCTGGACCAGAAGGGTGGACCCCACCACGAGAAACACGTCGCATTGCGATGACAGTTCGGCAGCCCGCCGGGTTTCCTTTTCCGGCATGGCCTGGCCAAAGGAGATGGTGTCCGGCTTGAGATATCCCCCGCAATCGCACCGGGGGGCTTTGTCACCGGCCAGGATCCTCTGTTGTGCGGCATCCCAGGAAACCAGGGTGCGGCAGGACATGCACCGGACCCGCCGGGTGTTGCCGTGCAGTTCGATGATGTTGTCCTCCGGGATGCCCGAAGCCTGGTGAAGCCCGTCAATGTTCTGGGTGATCACCGCCGTGAGGTGTCCGGTTTCGTAAAGCTGTGCAATACTCATGTGACCCGCATTGGGCCGGGCGTTCTTCAATCCTTTTTCCATGTCCATGCGCATGTCCCAGTATTGAATCCTTGCTGTCTCGCTGGACATGAACGCATCAAAATACACCGGGGTGAATTTGTCCCACAGCCCGCCCTGGCTCCGGTAGTCCGGGATGCCGCTTTCCGTGGACATCCCGGCCCCGGTGAATACGATCACGCTGCGGGCCGTTGTGATTTTTTCGGCAATGATCCGGGTGTGGGCCTGGATCTCCGGGGTCAGGACCGGGGTGGTTTTTTTTGCCATGAAAGCAGTCTCCTTGCTGTTTTTTCATAAAACGTCATGATTTCAGGGATGCGCAGCAGCCTGGCCGCCACCGGCATCAACACCAGGAACGCCAGTCCGGTGACAATGCAGATTCCCATGGCCGGGACAAATGTGGTGGGCGGCATCAGGCGGGTCAGCATCTGGTGGATGCCCGAAAGAATCCCTCCCATGACCAGACTGGCCAGGATCAGTTTGACCAGAAACAGATACACCCCGGTATCGCCGGGATTCCGGGTTTTCCGGTTCCAGGCCCCATACAGGGCAAATGAGGACACGATGACCGTCAAAGACAGCCCCGATGCCACGCCGGTGACACCGAACGCTTTCATGCACCCATAAATCACCGGCAAGCCGGCCAGCATGCACAAGGTGGACACCACGGCGGGATACAAGGTGTTTTCCAGGGCATAGAATCCTCTTGCCACAAAGGTCTGGGCGGAAAAAGCAAAGGCCCCGGCCATGAAAAACGGCAGGATGTGTGCGGTGAGGTGTGTGGCTTGGACATCAAAGGCCCCCCGCTGAAACAGGATCATCACGATTTCATACCGCAGGACAATAAAGAGCACGGAAAACGGGATCACCAGAAAAATGAATTTCAATGTCTGGTTGATGATGTGGTTGAGGCGGTCCATGTCTCCGGCGGCTGCAATACCGGCCATAAAAGGATAGGATGCCATGCCGATGGCCTGGCCGAAAAATCCCACCAGAATGAACATGATGCGCAGGGCATAGTTCATGGCGGCAATGTGGCCGGTGGGAAGAAAGGATCCGAACAGTTTCATCAGAATTTCCGTGGAAAAAGTGACGGTCAGCCCCACCATGAACGGCAGGGTGATTTTCACATAATGGATGAAATCCGGATGTAAAAAGTTGATGTAAAACCGGAACCGCAATCCCTGTCTGGCGGCACCGGCCATCTGCAAAAGAAAATTGCCGGCAAACGCACCCCCTAAAACCCCCCAGGCAAATCCTTCCATACCTATATGCGGGTACAAAAACACTCCGCCGCAGATGATGCCTAAATTATAGATCAACGGGGCTAACGCCGGGATGAAAAATTTTTCTTTTGTAAACTGCACGGCCATGAACAGGCCCCCGGCAAAAAAGAAAAACTGGGCCGGCAGGATGATGCGGGTCATGCGCACGGCCAGGGCAAAGGTGGCCGGATCATTGATGCCCGGTGCCAGCAGATGGACAAAAAAGGGGGTCCAGATCATCCCTGTGGCAATGCCGGTGACCAGGATCAGGCCGAACCCGTTGAACACCAGGGAAAACACTTCAAACCCCTGTTTCTCGTCTCCCCGGGTGATATACCGGGCAAACACCGGGATAAAGGTGATGGACAGAAACCCGCTGGCCACCACATGATTGAGAATTTCCGGCAGGGCAAAGGCGATCTGGTAGGCATCCACCCCGGCGTCCGCGCCGCCGGCCCAGGCAATGGCCATCTCCCGCACCAGGCCGATGACCCGGCTGGCAAACACCGACGCCATCATGATAAACGATGCCACGCCGATTTTTTTGAATATGGAAGGGGCCGTCGTCTTCATGATTTCAGGATGTACCATACCCGGAAGGCAAAGAAAAGAGCCGGTTTGTTCTTCTAAAGCTTGACGGGAAAAAGAGGGGCGAATATACTGATTCGATGAATTTTTTTATGATAACCAACAGGAAAAGTTGACTATGTGGACCCGGGTGGGATTATGGTGCCTGATGGGGGCATTTTTCATATGGATGTTCAGTGGTATTTCACGTTTCATGCAGGCGGACAATTTCTGGGTGGGCCTGACCCTTTCCCGGATGTTGGGCGATTATACCGATTCAGTGGTGTATGCCGTTTCCTGGGAATCCGTGCAGAATGTTCTGTATTTTTTCGTGGTTGACCTGCCGTTTTACGGGGTGCTCGCAGGTGTGGGTACCCTGTTTCTTTTGGGCGGCATGTTTGGAAAGGTCCGGTCATGAATTGATTCGGGCCCATTGAATGAATGGGGGAAATGAAATGGATGACACGATTTTTCAGCACCAGAAGGATGCATCGCTGACCCGGCGGCAGTTTCTGAGGTTGTCCGCTATCCTGGCCGCAGCCGGTCTGCTTCCGGTCTGGGGGTGTGCCAAAGACCCGGTGACCGGTAAAACCCAGCTGATGATGCTGACAGCGGACCAGGAGGTCGCCATTGACCGGCAGCAGTCACCGTTCCAGTTTTCATCGGATTACGGCATTGTTCAGGACCGCTCGTTGAACCAGTATATCAACCAGGTGGGAAAAAATCTGGTGCCCTATGCCCACCGGCCGGATATGCCATATAATTTTCAATGCGTGAATGCCATTTATATCAATGCGTATGCATTTCCCGGCGGTTCCATTGCCGTGACCCGCGGGATTCTGCTGAGCCTGGAAAACGAAGCGGAGCTGGCAGCTCTGCTGGGGCATGAACTGGGCCATGTCAATGCCCGGCACACAGCGGAACAGGTATCCAAAAGCCAGC
The DNA here is from genome assembly GCA_011389555.1 of Desulfotignum sp. GTDB lineage: Bacteria > Desulfobacterota > Desulfobacteria > Desulfobacterales > Desulfobacteraceae > Desulfotignum. The sequence continues at coordinate 21,909 of JAABUD010000224.1, forward strand.
TGTCCTCCCTGTTCGTGAGCGGACTGGCGATGCTGGCGGATTCCCAGGCCCAGGGACTGGGGAATCTGACCCAGCAGCTGGGGGCCCTGGGCCAGGGGCTGTATCTGGCCAAGTACAGCCGGGACAACGAGCGGGAAGCCGATTCTCTGGGACATGACTATATGGTCAGTGCCGGATATGGATCCCAAGGATTTGTGGGATTGATGGAAATGCTCAACACCTTGAACAAGCAGCAGCCTTCTTCCGCCCAGATGCTGTTTTCCACCCATCCCATGAGTGATGAACGCCTGGCCGCGGCAGTGCAGCGGGATCAGGGACCTTATCTTCGTTCACGAAACGCGCCGGTCCACAGGGAACGGTACATGGATCAGACCGCTGCGTTGCGGCAGCAAAAAAAAGCGATTGAATCGATGCAGGAAGGAGAAAAATTCCTGGGCCAGGAAAAATATGATTCCGCACAGGCGGCTTTTTCATCCGCCCTGAAACTGGCTGACGATGATTATGCGGCCCATGTGCTCATGGCCAAATGCCAGCTGATTCAGAAGAAAGATGCCGAGGCCGTATCCTATGCAGAAGCGGCCATAGACCTGTATCCCACAGAACCCCAGGGACATTACGTGGCCGGCCTGGCCCATGTGGGGACAAAGCAGTTCGACCGGGCCCTGGACAATTTCACCCGATGCGACCAGCTGCTGCCGGGCAATCCCCAGCTGACCTTTTACAAGGGATATTCCCGGGACAAACTGGGGCAGCGGCAGGCAGCAGCCAATGATTATGCCGCCTACCTGAAAATGATCAATTATCAGTCCAATCAATATTCCCAGTATGCGTTCAAGCGGCTGAAAGAATGGGGATATGCCCAGTAGTCAGCCGAAAAAACAATTACAGAATCTTTTGGATGCCGTCTGGACCATGACCCTGGCAACGAGCGGAGGATCCGGCCCCTGGTCCGCACCGGTATATTATCTTTTCAGGGAAAACCGGTTTTATTTTTTTTCCAGTCCCTCTTCCCGGCATATACAAGATGGTGACGATCGTTTATGCGCGGCATCCATTTTTCGCGTTCATGACCGCGTGGATCATCTGGAGGGAATCCAGATGAGCGGGACCATTCAATCCCAGAAACCCGGGATCCAGGCGGCGACAGCCGCCGGGGCATATGCCCGGCGGTTCGGCATCCCCGTGCCTGGAGCGGATTTTCTGGCGTTTTTTCAAAACGCGTTCCATGCCCGTTTGTATGCGTTTTTACCGGATCAGGTGTATCACATGGATAACCGCAAAGGATTCGGAAACCGGGAGATTATCCAGTTATGAAATTTTGCAGTTTGAAACAATGTGTGGCCTTTCTGGAACAGGAAAAAGAACTGATTCACATCCGTGAATCCGTGGACCCGCATCTGGAAATGGCGGAGATCACCCGGCGGGTGTTTGACGCGGGCGGACCGGCCCTGTTGTTTGAAAAGGTCACTGGGTCGCCGTTTCCGGCTCTTTCCAACCTGTACGGCACCTGGAAGCGGACCCTGAAAATTTTTGAACCGCAGCTGGAACAGGTCCGGGCCCTGGTGGATATGGCATCTGACCCCATGCAGGCGGTCAGGTCTCCGGGCCGGGGGATCAAGGCCGGTATGGCCCTGGCCCGGTCTTTGCCTCTGCCGGTTCAGAAAAACCGGACCTTGACCCAGGTGACCCGGATCGACCAGCTGCCCCAGATCACCTGCTGGCCGGCTGATGGCGGGGCATTCCTGCTCCTGCCCCAGGTGTTTTCCCTGGACCCGGATTCGGACTCCGTGCTGCAATCCAACCTGGGCATGTACCGGATCCAGTTGTCCGGCAACGATTATCCGCCCAATGAAGAAATAGGCCTGCACTATCAGCTGCACCGGGGCATCGGGGTTCATCACCGGAAAGCGCTGGAAAAAAACCGGCCGTTGAAAGTGAGCATTTTTATCGGCGGACCCCCGGCCCATGCCCTGGCAGCGGTCATGCCTCTGCCGGAAGGGATGCCCGAGATCGCGTTTGCCGGGGCCCTGGCCGGGCGGAACTTCAGATATTTCCGGCACAACGGGTTTGTACTGTCCACAGATGCGGATTTCTGTATCACCGGGTGGGTGATTCCCCATCAGACCCGGCCGGAAGGCCCGTTCGGCGATCACCTGGGGTATTATTCCAATGTTCATGAGTTTCCCTGTATCCGGGTGGCATCGGTGTGGCACCGGCCGGGTGCGATTTTTCCGTTTACCGTGGTGGGCCGTCCCCCCAGAGAGGACAGCCATTTCGGCCGGCTCATCCATGACATCACCCGCAGTGCCGTGGCAGCGGCCCTGCCCGGTGTGACCGGTGTCAATGCCGTGGATGCGGCCGGGGTGCATCCGCTGCTTCTGGCCAAAGCCAGGGAACGATACCTGCCCTATCAAGACCCCATGCCAAGAGAACTGCTCACCCATGCCCATGCCATTTTAGGCAAAGGCCAGCTGTCTCTGGCCAAATATCTGATCATCTGTGCCCATGAGGACGATCCCGGTCTGGATGTGAATGATGAAAAACAGTTTCTGATGCATGTCCTGGAACGGATGGATTTTTCCAGAGACCTGCATTTTATCACCCGCACCACCATGGATACCCTGGATTATTCGGGTCAGCAGATCCACCAGGGATCCAAGGTGGTGATGGCAGCGGCGGGACCTGTGAAACGGCGCCTGAGTGACGCGCTGCCCGAAGATGTTTCCCTGCCGGACGGGTTTTCCCGGGCATTGATGGCCGCTCCGGGTATGGCGGTGGTCCAGGGGCCGGCATTCACCTCCTATCCCAGGGCCCGGCAGCAGATCAACCAGGTGAAGGCCGCACTGGAAAGGGTCAGGGAGGTGAGCGGCCTGGCGATGGTCGTGGTGGTGGATGATGCCCGGTTCTGCGCGGACCGGTTCGACAATTTTTTATGGGTGACCTTTCTGCGGTCCAATCCTTCCCATGATATGTATGGTGTGAAGGAAAGAACCGTGGTCAAGCACTGGGGATGTGCCGGGCCTCTGGTGATCGATGCGAGAATCAAACCGTTCCATGCGGACCTGCTGGAACCGGACCCGGACGTGGCCCGCCGGGTGGAGCAAATGGCCTGTAAAGGCGGCCCTCTGTACAGGATCTTGGGATGATGGATCACTGGGAAATCGGCACATCCGGTCACACACGAATCCAGCCCCGGGGAGGTGGGCGAATATGTTCAAACGGTTGAAATTTCTGATTTATACCCGGGGATTCATCTGGTTTGCCTATTACCTGGTCAAATGCTACAGCCGCACATTCCGGCTCAGGGTTGAAAACGAGGCCGGCTGGAAAACGCTGCGGCATGAAGGAATTCCTGTGCTGCTGTGCACCTGGCACCAGCAGTTTTTCGCCGCCATCGCCCATTTTGAAACCTATGCCGGGTATCATCCGGGGCTGATGATTTCCCGAAGCCGGGACGGGGATCTGATTTCCGGGGTGGCCAACCGGGTGGGATGGCATACGCCCAGGGGCTCTTCCTCCCGGGGGGGCAAAGATGCCATGACCGCCATGATTGCCCACTTAAAGGAACACGGGTTCGGTGCCCATATTCTGGACGGCCCCACAGGGCCCATGGGCAAGATAAAACCCGGCATCATCCGCATGGCCCATGCTGCCCAGGCCCGGGTGGTACCGTTTTATGTGACAGCGGACAAGGCCTGGTTCTTCAATTCCTGGGACCGGTTCATGCTGCCGAAACCCTTTTCCCGGGTTTGCATCACATTCGGCGAAGCGCTCCATCTGGCGCCGGCCACCACGCCGGAAGCGTTTGAACAGCAGCGGCAGGACCTGGAAACCCGGCTCCGGCCCCGATTGTTTCATCTTACCACCAAGGAGTGAGATCATGGATCATAAACCATCTCCCAGTGTTTTTTTTCATTTCCGGTTCAAGTTTCTGGCCGTCACGTCCATTGCCTTTCTCATGTATGTCATTTTGACCAGCGCATCAGACTTCAGCCAGTTTGCGGGCAGCATGCAGTTCAAGCTGCTGGGGCCGTTTTTCATCATCTCCGGGTTGATGTTTCTTATGTTCAGAAAATTCCCCATTAAATGCCCCCACTGCGCCCGGGTGCTTCCCACCAAAACGGACTGGACCTGCCCGAATTGTCATAAAAAACAGGGCAAAGAGCGGTATCTGATGGAAAAATGCGTGCATTGCAGACAGATGGCTGCCACCAGCGAATGTGACCGGTGCAGAAAAGAGTTCCGGCTGTAGCAATTACACCACGCCCGTGAACTCCATGTTCAGTTTCTGCTGGAAATTTTCGATGGTCTTGAAAATTTCCTTGAGCATGTGCCGGTCCAGGTGGGACAGGTTGTCCGGGTTGATGTAATTGTCCGGGGGCGTACCCTCGTCCATGATGTTGGTGATCTGGCGCCGGAACCGCAGTTTCATCAAAAAATCATAGCACTGGACCAGGTTGTGATGTTCTTTGGCCGTGATGGCATGTCGGGTGTACAGCCGGAACAGCCGTTTCAGGGTATGGGTCTGGGATATATTGTTTTTCAGGGCATATACCCGGGTGACGTCCGTGATGGGCAGCATGGCATACTTGATGTCAAAGGCGTTTTTGTTCTGACCGTCCGTGGCTTTTTTCAGTTTGCCGAACAACCCGATGGGCGGCCGGAAGTACAGGGCGTTTTCCGTCATGTTCCTCAGAAAGCCGGACCACCCCTGGATGCAGTCAAACAGATGATCCTTGAGTGTCGAAGACAGAGACAGGTCCCCGTAGGTCCCTTTGAAATCGAAAAAAATGCTGGAATACAGCAGATCTTCCGGCTTGGCCTTGCGGATCCAGGTGTGAAAATACTGTTTCCAGACAGACAGCGGCTGGCACCATTTCGGGTTCTTGGCCATGTTGTTCCCGTCACAGAACCGGTATCCCGCCATATCCAGCCGGGTGCACACCCGGTCGGCCAGGCCGTTGAAATAGGCTGTGGCCGCTGCTGCCTCTGTGTCTGATGCGGGGTCTGCATACACGATGGCATTGTCCTGGTCCGACACCAGGGTCTGTTCCTCCCGCCCTTCTGACCCCATGGTCAGAAACACGAAGGGGCAGGGCGCGGGTCCGACTTCTTCCAGGGTAAAGGCCATGATTTTATGGAGGATGGCATCGGAAAACGTGGTGATGATCCGGGTGATCACTTCCGGTTTCACTCCGTTGTCTATGGGATCCAGCAGCATGCGGCACAGCCGGGCGTGAAAGTTTTTCAGATCATCCATGTCTGTGGCTGCGGTAATGGTTTTTAGCAGCAGATACGTGTCTTTTGTCTGGGCCGCGATCAGGTCTTTTTCCGTCAAGATGCCGGAGATGGCACCGGATTCTCCGCACACGGCCAGGTGCCGCTTGTCTTTGTCGATCATGGTCAGAAACGCTTCAAACACCTGGCAGTCGGAGGAAAGGGTGATCACGGGCGAGGACATGATTCCGGACACCGGGGTGTCGGTGGGCAGGTCCCGTGCCAAAACCTTTTTTCGCAGATCCGCATCCGTGACAATGCCGGCGATCTGCCGGGAATCATTTTTGACCAGGATGGCAGAGGCATTGGACCGGCTCATTTTCCGAGCGGCCTGACTCACCGGGGTATCCATGGGACAGGTGGCGATGTTGGCCCGGAAGATGGCGGACACAGGCTGGTTGAAAAATGCCGACAGGGAGGAATCTTTTTTCATTTCAGCCCCCAGGGGTCGAAACAGGTGATATCGATCAAGGGAAAATGCAGGTGGTTCAGATGGAACCATTTTGCGGTGAACATGCCGGGAAACACCTTTTTGCGGTTGTCAAAGTAGGCGGCTTCCTTGTTGTACCGCCGGGCCGCATACAGGGTTTCCAAATACCGGTCCGCTGTTTCCTGTACCCGGGGATGCGTGGGGCCGATCCTCCGGGCCAGGGCATCCAGGTCTTTTGCCAGGCGGGACTGGGCCTGTTCGAAAATGTGAACCAGATCCGGATCCAGGGGGGTATCGGGTGTGCGGAACCGGTCCAGCAGGGTCCGGATCTGTTCTTCGGTGTCATGGATCCGGGTTCGGATTGGGGCCGCATCCGCCCCTTTTGCCAAAGCCACCAGGGCCGGTATCGGGTCCAGCTGGGTTTCACAGGCAGTGATCATCAGCTCTGTGGCCTTATGGACCCGGTTTTTAGACCGCAGCATGCTGGTATAACTGCCGAAAATCACGCAGAACATCAGAATGGCGAGGACAACGGCACACAGGCCGGCAAAGGTGAGCCATGGTTTTTTCATGAACAGATCTCCTGGTTGAAAGTTGACCGGATGGACCGCATGTAGTGATCCCTATCACGGGTGAAGGCATGAATCAATATTTTAATCGGGCATAATAGGACTTTTCCGAAGCATGCATGGCATCTCTCAACGTCAGAATCCCGTTGCTGTTCAGTATCTGGATCAGTTTCAGAAAAATCTCCGCCGTGGTCAGGGCATCTCCCAGTGCCGTGTGCCGGCCCACGATGGCAATTCCCAGTCTCCGGGCAATGTTTTCCATGTCATGCGTTTCATGCACGGGATGCAGGATGGCCGACAGGAGCAGCGTATCCAGTACCGGGTTGGTGAACCGGATATGGGTGGCTGTTTCCTTGAGTTTGAGCAGTTTCATGTCAAATGCGATATTGTGGCCCACCAGCACGGTGTCGGCCACAAACCGCCTGAACCGGGGCAGGACCTCTTCAATGGGATCTTTGTCCGCCACCATTTCCTGGTGGATGCCGTGAATCCGGTAGGAGGTCACCGGGATATCCCGCCCGGGATTCACCAGTTCTTCGAACACTTCGTCGGACAGAAGCCGGCTGTTCACGATTCTCACCGCTCCCATGGAGATGATCTCGTCTCCCCCTTCCGGATTCAACCCCGTGGTTTCCGTGTCAAACACCGTGTAGGTCAGATCGGTGAGCCGGGTGTCCAGCAGGGTCTGGTTGTCGTCTCGGATCTTGAACAGGTCGAAATCGTAAAATTCCGGCCGGGAACCGGCCAGCACGGGTGTCCGGTGGGATATCTCAGGCGGCTCTGATGATTTTTTCACGGATAAAATGAGGTGGGAGTAGTGTGTGTCGCCCGATTCCGGGAGATCGAGCCGGGCATTGTTGAGGGTGAGAATCGATTTAAAGCCGGGCAGGGCGTTGATGGTTGTCTTTATGATGGTGTCCAGGGCCGGTTTGTCCACAGGGATCCCATCCCAGGTGATATCGAACTGTATCCGGCCGGAAGCGTCGCTGACGCTCAGGTCGAATTCAATGGCATAGGTCCAGTCCGACAGTGTTCTGAACAAAAAGACAACGGCCCGGGTGAGTGAATAGGTGTCTGCCGTCATCCATTCATTCCGGGGAAGGTCGTGCACGTTGATCCGGATATCATGGGTCCGTCCGGTGAGTTTCTGGATGTTGAAAAGGAACCGGGCCAGATCGAGCCGGGACAGGGGCAGGCGGGAGAGATAGGTATTCTGGATCGTATCGGACAGGAGTCGGAACTGTTGTTCTGCCGCATCCTGTTTTTCCAGAAATTGATGAAATTCAGCCAGATCCCGCTGCATGGACCTGAATTGTTCGATATCCCGGGTGATATCGAGGATGGCCAGAATAAATCCCGTGATCTGGTTGGTTTTGTCCAGGACCGGGATGGCCTCCACACTCACCAGACTGTGATCCCCGATGGGGGTGATGAAAAAGGACCCGGCACTGTTTTCCCCTGCGCCCAGCTGTTCATCGATCTCTTCCATGGCATGGGAAATCAGGTCTTTGTCCACCAGATGAAAGATGGACCGGCCCAGGCCCATGAATTGTTCCGTCTTGTCCCGGGCCATGGTGCAGGTGAAGATATGTCTGGCCAGGGAGTTGTACAACAGGATCCGGCCGTTCTGGTTGCAGATGATCACGCCCTGGGGCAGTTCGCCCATGATGGCGGCCAGCAGGTTTCTTTCCTGCTCGGTCTCTTTTCTGGCTGCCACCATCTGGGTTGTAATGTCCTGGTTCAACTTTTCAAAGGTGTCGGCAAAGGTGTTGATGGTCCGGGCCAGGGCCTGAATATCCCGGTTGCCTTTGACCGGGATGCGGAAACACGGATTGGATGCATAAATCAGGGCCAGGTCCCCGGAAATTTTTCGGACCGGTTTGATGTAATTGGCGTATACCAGATCGGACAACGCCCAGAAAAAGATGCTCAACAGCAGGCCCCCGGCCAGCAGAACCGGCAGGTGGTGTTCGATGATGGACAGGACCACCCCGGCCTGGCCCGGAGTCAGGTGGAACCAGATATAGACCGCTGTGCCCGCGACAATCAGCCCAATGACCAGCGCAGCAGTCAGAGCGAAGATCCAGAATCGGTGACTCAGTGTCATGGGTCGGAAACAGGAAGAATTCCGGTCACACCAGGGTGACCGGAATTCTTCATCAAAAGGTTACGAATCAAACCCGGGGACTATCCCCACCATCCCCAGCTGAACGTGCATACAAAAAATATGCAGAAAATCAGGGTGCCTATGAGATATTTGTCTTCAAGTGCCATGGTATTTCTCCTTTATTTTCAGGTTGTCAGATTCATCGTCCGGATGATCACATATCATCGGCTTCCTTGGTCACGTCCATGGTTTCCTCGTCGGCCCGGCGGATCTGTTCTTCCGATGTGGTGGACATTTCCGCTTTAAAACACAGGCCCCACATCATCACGATGCCCAAAATCCACCAGATGATCTGCCAGGACCAGATGGGCGGAAACCCGGCAAAAGAGATGGCGTTGTTGCCGATGAGCACCCCGGGACCGATGGCCATGAAAAACCAGATGGGCACGGCGATTTTCATGTATCCGCGCCAGCGTTTGCCTTTCTCGCTGGGGCCGTCAATGGAGTTGAGCCATTCCCGGACCTCTTTCTGCCGGGCAATGGTCTCTTCATTGTCTTTCAGACCCAGACCCCGGCACAGGTATGCCACGCCCAGGCCCACGAAAATCCCCCAGCCGGCCGTATGGATGGACAACGGATACTGCCATACATAGTAGGTGAGGAAACAGGCGATAATGGCGCTGATCAGGCCCAGTACCACGCCGATGCTCGGAAATTTGAATCCCCAGTGCACCCCCAGCAGGGCCAGGTACATGATGGTACCGAATGCCGTGGCAAACCCGCCGATCATGACGATGGCATCCGTGGAGGTCAACGACACCACCACGGCAGCCACGGCCAGGATGGTGGCAAAGATCCGGTTGGTCCAGATCTGTTCGGAGTGGGAGCCGCCCTGTTTTCTGACATACCGCCACCACACATCCCGCTGGATAATGGTGCCGCCCGTGCCGATATAGGGCGCTGCCGTAGAATGGATGGCAGCAATGGCGCCCATGAACACCAGACCCATGAGTGGCCCTGGCATAAATTTAGTCATGAGCATGGGCACCACATCTCCGTCCACCTGGGGGGCCAGGTTGCCGGCCATCATCAGGATCCGGGCGCCGATGCCCTGGAACGCGGTGAAAAAGAACAGGGCCAGGCCCACAACGAATGTGGACATGAACACCTGCTGCCAGGCCAGGGGCTTGGGAGATGAAATACCAAAATTCCACAGGGTGAATGCCGGAGAGGACTGGATCCCCATGAGGGCGAACATATAGGTGAGGATCATCACCGCGGTCCACCCGCCGGAGCCCAGGCCGAAGTGGATCAGACCGGGCACCTTCATGTATTTTTCTTCAAGGCCGCCCATGGAGGCCACAAATCCCGACCACCCGCCGAACAAAGGACTTGTGATGGTGTAAAATCCCAGCAGGATGATGCCGCCCACAAGCAGGCAGAACTGCAGCACCCCCACCCAGGTGGAGGCTTTGAGACCGCCGGTGACCACATAGAACCAGACGATAAAGGCCATGAAAATCAGCCCTGCGGTCTCGGGTACGCCTGCGGTCCAGTAGAACAGTTTGGCAGCAGCAATGAGCTGGAGCCCGGAGTAGAAGATGGAATAGAGAAACGCCGCCAGTACCGTGAGCCACCTTACCGCTTCATTGTTGTAGTAATAGGCGAACATGTCGCCCGGCGTGATAAACCCGTAGCGCTTGCCCATGAGCCAGTTGCGCTTGGCAAAGAACGCCCCGGTGATGGGGATGGTGAGCACGTAAAAAGAAGCAAAGGCATATACCAGCCCGGCCTTCCAGATCAGACCCGGATGGCCGATAAAGGTCCACCCGGAAAACGAGGCAGCGGTGGCAGCCATTAAAAATGCGATGAACGGAATGGAGCGGCCGGCGATGCCATACCCCGAAGCTGTCTTTTCAGTGAAAAATCCTTTCAGGCCCCACCAGAAACAGTAGATGATGTACAGTACCAGAAAAATCCATACCCATATTTTTGGATCCATAATTTGTTTCCTCCTGTTGTCTCATTATTGAGAATTGATCGGATCATGTATGATTATCATGATTCATAAAGGCATCATCAGGGCATACCTATCACCTCCTTTCTTCTGTAAGTAGCTGTAAATACGCACAAAAGGTCTGTTTCATGCCTGTTTGCCGTATCCGATCTTTCCCAGGGAGGCTTCAATTTCACCCAGGATGGTGTCGTCATCGATGGTGGCCGGCACCCTGTACTCTTTTTGATCGGCAATGGAGCGCATGGTGCCCCGCAGGATTTTGCCGGACCGGGTCTTGGGCAGGCGCTGCACCACCACGGCTTTTTTGAACGCCGCCACCGGGCCGATGGTATCCCGGACTTGCTGCACCACCTCATGAATGATGTCGTCCTGGTTCCGATCCACGCCGGCGTTGAGCACCAGAAGGCCCAGCGGCACCTGGCCCTTGAGGCTGTCTTCCACCCCCATGACCGCGCATTCCGCCACATCCGGGTGGCCCGCGATCACTTCTTCCATGGCACCGGTGGACAGTCGGTGACCGGCCACGTTGATGATGTCATCGGTTCTGGCCATGACAAACACATATCCGTCTTCGTCAATGTATCCGGCATCCGCGGTTTCATAGTATCCGGGAAACGTGGCCAGGTAGGCGGAAATATACCGGTCATCATTGTTCCACAACGTCGGCAGGGTGCCCGGAGGCAGGGGCAGTTTTGCCACAATGGCACCGATCTCTCCGGGTCCCACCGGTTGTCCCGCCTCGTCCAGCACCTTCAGGTCCCACCCCGGGGCCGCCTTGGTGGGGGACCCGGGCTTGACCGGGAACTGGTGGAGTCCCACACAGTTGGCGGCAATGGCCCACCCGGTCTCGGTCTGCCACCAGTGGTCGATCACCGGGATTTTCAGGCTGTCTTCCGCCCAGGAAAGGGTGTCGGGATCGGTTCTTTCCCCGGCCAGAAACAGGTATTTGAAATGGGAGAGATCAAAACCGGCCATCATTTTGGCGCCCGGGTCCTGCTGTTTGATGGCCCGGAATGCCGTGGGGGCCGTGAACATGGTTTTTACCCTGTGCTGGGAGATGACCCGCCAGAAGGCGGAGGCATCCGGTGTCCCCACGGGCTTGCCTTCATACACAATGGTGGTGCATCCCTTGAACAGCGGGGCATACACGATATAGGAATGGCCCACCACCCAGCCGATGTCCGAGGCGGCCCAGTACACATCCCCCTGTTCGACCCCGTAAATGGCGCTCATGGTCCATTTCAGGGCCACCATGTGGCCCCCGTTGTCTCTGACAATGCCTTTGGGCTGGCCCGTGGTGCCCGAGGTGTACAGGATATACAAAGGATCGGTGGCAGCCACCGGCACACATTCGGCCGGAGTGGCCCGGTCCATGGCCTCGTCCCAGTCAAAATCCCGGCCGGGCTGCATTGGGGCCGCCGCCTGGGGACGCTGAAAAATGATGCAGGACTCCGGTTTGGTGCCGGACAGGTCGATGGCTTTGTCCAGCAGCGGCTTGTATGGGATCACCCGTTGGACTTCAATGCCGCAGGATGCGGACACAATGACCTTGGGTTTGGCATCGTCGATCCGGGTGGCCAGCTCATTGGCGGCAAACCCGCCGAACACCACGGAATGGATCGCCCCGATTCTGGCACAGCCCAGCATGGCAAACAGGGCTTCAGGAATCATGGGCATGTAGATGATGACCCGGTCTCCTTTGGTCACCCCCCTTTCCTTCAGGACCCCGGCAAAGCGGGACACCTGGTCTTTCAGGTCATTGTAGGTATAGGTTGTGATGGTGTCGGTCACCGGGCTGTCATAAATGACGGCCGCCTGGTCTCCTTTTCCCTGATCCACATGCAGGTCCACCGCGTTGTAGCAGGTGTTGGTCTCACCGCCCGCAAACCACCGGAAAAAGGGGACGTTGGTATCATCGAGCACCTTGTCCCATTTTTTATACCAGTGGCAGTCTTGGGCAATGGGTCCCCAGAAGCCTTCCGGGTCTTTGATGGATTGTTCATACGCCTGGTCATACAGATTGGACATTGTGACTCCTCCTCA
>JAABUD010000237.1 GCA_011389555.1 Desulfotignum sp.
CAGCCGATCTCTTGGCCCCCCGGGCGGTTTTCATGGACTGAAAGGGATAATGACACTGGTACACCATGCCAAGGGATTCCACGGTCCGGTTCCGCCGGTATTCCGGGTTGTTCTGAAAGGTGTGGAGCCGGGCCATGTTGAACCCGGTGATATCCACCCGGGGATTTCCGGTCAGGATCCACCGGGCCATCATCTGTCCCAGACCCGGCCCCATGATGATGCCCACGGAATTGAGTCCAGCCGTTACAAAATAGTTTTTCAGCTCCGGGGCTTCGCCGATGATGGCCTGGAGATCCGGGGTAAAGCTTTCCGGGCCGCAGAAAAATTTTTTTACGCCCAGCTCCATGGTCACCGGCACCCGGGACATGGCTTTTTCCAGAAACGGTCCCATGCGGTCCCAGTCCGGTGCGATCTCCCCGAAGGTGAAATTTTCCGGCACCCGGCCGATCTTCCAGGGGGCGCACACCGGTTCAAACAGCCCGATCATCAGTCCCCCCACCTCTTCTCTGTAATACCCGTAATGGGAAGGGTCTTCCAGCACCGGCATGTTTTTGGGGATATTGTCCAGCTCTTCGGTGATCAGGTAATAATGTTCCGCCGCCTGGTTGGGGATGGTGATCCCGTCCACCGCTCCCAGCTGTCGGGCCCACATGCCGGCGCAGTTGACCACTTTATCGGCAAGGATATCCCCGCGGGCGGTTTTCACGCCGGCCACAGACCCGTTCTTTTTGATCAGGCCGGTTACCGCCACCTTTTCCATGATGGTCACCCCGAAATTCCGGGCGCCCCTGGCCAGGGCCATGGTGGCGTCCACCGGGTTGACCCGGCCGTCTTCTTTGACATAGAACCCGGCCAGAAGATCATCCACCCGGGCCAGGGGGAAAAGGTCCTTGATCTCTTTGGGCGATATTTCATGGACATCCACCCCGCAGTACCGGTTGAAGGCTGCCACCCGGCGGTATTCCTCCAGCCGGTCCCGGTTGGCCGCCGCCTCGATGAATCCCACGGGGGTGAATCCGGTGGACAGTCCGGTTTCTTCCTCCAGCCGGGCATACAGGTCCCGGCCGTAAATCCGCATCTGTGTGGCGGTTTCAGACAGGGACCCGAACGTGACCATGAGTCCGGCCGCATGCCAGGTGGTGCCGCTGGTGAGTTCATCTTTTTCCAGGAGTATCACCTCTTTACATCCCATCTGTCCCAGGTGATAGGCAATGGAACACCCGATTATTCCTCCGCCGATAATGACCACCCGGGCATGTCCGGGCAGCGCAGTCTCTGATTTTTCCATTTTCTTATCCTACGCTTTCTACAATTTTTATTTCCGATCCATCTCCCGCAGTCAGGCATCGTTTATTGTGTTGTCACCCTACAGCTGTCAGACTTATATTTTTTACAACGCCAGATCAACCATGAATGCAAAAAAAACTTCAAAATTGAATTTTCATTTTGATATTTGCCTGGTTTAATGGTATGAGGCGGTACTGAAAATTCAAATCAACCCCATTTTGAGGAACTCATACAAGATGCTTGCAATTATCGGCGGCACCGGGCTTTATCATATCCAGGGACTTGAAACCATTGAAACATTGCAGACCGACACCCCGTTCGGGTCCCCTTCTGCGCCGATTGTCAAAGCCGCATACCAGAACACAAAGATGCTGTTTCTTCCCCGTCATGGCAACAGCCATGAACGGCTGCCCCATGAAATCAATTACCCGGCCAACATTTTTGCGCTCAAAAAGCTGGGGGCCACCCGGATCATCAGTGTGTCTGCCACCGGAAGCCTTCAGGAAGATATCCATCCCGGCGACATCGTTTTCCCGTCCCAGTATTTTGACTGGACCCGGGGCAGGCGGCAGTCCAGCTTTTTCGGCAGCGGGCTGTCGGCCCACATCTCTACGGCTGAACCGGTATGCGCCCGCCTGAACCGATGGATGGCAGACCATGCCGGAAAAATGGATCTGACCTTTCATTTCGGCAAAACCTATGCCTGTGTGGAAGGCCCCCGCCTGGGCACCAAAGCGGAAAGCCATTTTCTGCGCCTGGCCGGAGGCGATTTGGTGGGCATGACCAATGTGCCGGAGGCGTTTCTGGCAAAAGAGGCCCAGATCTGCTATGCCGCCATCTGCATTGTCACCGATTATGACTGCTGGAAGGAGGATCCGTCCCACCATGCCAGTCTGGCATCGGTGCTGGCTCTTTACAGTCAGAGCATTACGTCTGTCCAGGATCTGCTGCGGTTGCTGATGGTATCTGAGCCGCCACCGGCAGATTGCAGCTGCCGGTCCTCTTTACAAGACGCGGTGATCACCCCGGATGATCAGGTTCCGGCATCTTTCAAAGACATGCTGACAATCTTGCGCAAATAAGATAAAAAACCAGAGTCATCTGTTCTTGAAAATCGGGAAAACAAAAGGCGGCCGCCCTTTTTTTCTGCGGATCCAGTTCAAAGAGGCCTGTATGGTTTTCAGGCGGATCAGGAACCGGATCACCTTTCTTTTCCCTGGAAAATTCATGAGCACCAGCCCCAGAAACAGGGTCAACAGGCCCTGGCCAGGCACAATCAGCATCACCAGGCCCAAACAGACCAATACGGCCCCTGCCATATTTTTGACGATCTGCACCCGGGGTCGAAACAACCCGGGCCCGGATGTCGGATTGTCAAACAGCATAAAATAATTGGACGGCAGCCAGGAAACCAGCCAGGAAACCCCCAGAATACTGAAAATAAACCCAGCCACAGATACAATGGTCACCCCGGCCAGCACCGACGGATACTGCATGACCATTTCAAGTATCCGGTTCACTTATGGACTCCTGGAAATAATAACTTCAGTCAATGGAAAATCTGGGCATCTGGGCCAGGGTTTTGTAATCCGTGAGATCACACTGAATCGGGGTAATGGAAAGGCAATTCTGCGAAACCGCATTGACATCGGTATCCGGTTTTCCGGATACCGGCTCCTGAGTGCCATACCAGTAATAATTGCGCTGTTTGGGATCCTGCCTTTTTTCAAACCGGCTGGACAGATTGTTCAACGCCTGGCGGGTGATTTTGATCCCCTGAATTTGTGAAAAAGCGATCCCCGGTGCATTGACATTCAGGAACGTGCCGGATGGCAGGCCTTTTTCACCGATGGCCTCAACCATATTCATCACATACCGGGCCAGGTTGTCATAATCCATGACCCGATCCAGCCTGATGGAAGCGGCCAGCCCGGAAATTCCGTTCAAAGCTCCCTCCCGGGCCGCGCCCACGGTTCCGGAATAGTTGATGTCAATACCGATATTGCTTCCGGGATTGATTCCGGCAATCACCCAGTCCGGCGGGGTCTTGAAACATTCGGCCAGCCCGAGTTTGACACAATCGGCCGGGGTGCCGTCCACGGCATAGATTTTTTTTTGGCGGCCGGAATCGATTCTGTGCATCCGCACCGGGTGATGCAGGGTGATACTGTGACTCACCGCGCTCCTTTCCCGATCCGGCGCCACCATGACCACCTGGTGTTTTTGACCCAGTACCTTGAACAGCGACTGAATACCTACTGCCTGATACCCGTCATCATTGGTGAGAAGAATTTTCATAAATCAGGATGGCGAATTTTCCGATAATAGGAATCGGCCTGGTAAACAGCGGCCAGGGGGTTATGTCCGGTGACCCGGTCCTTGACCGCCAGCACAGTGGTAGGAACATTCGTATACTTGAAAAACAGGGAATCATGACCCACGCACAACCCCAGAAGAATATTGAAATCCACGTTTTCCCGGTTCAGCAGCATGGCCTGAAAAACAGGATTGCACATGGATTCATCGGTTCCCCTGTAGATCTTGTCTTCTTCGTCAATACCGATCCGGTCCTTGGACGTTCTGCCGGCTTTGCAGCACACCGACACCACCTCAAATCCATGGTCGGCAAGAATCTCTCCCACGGTTTCGGCTTCCCGTGTCAACCCCAGACAGAAAGCCAGGCCGATCCGCTGATATCCCATTTTTTTCGCGAATTCACAGGTTTCCACGATCCGGGTTTTGCACGGCTGCATCACATAGGGTGTTTGATCCCGGTTGGCATAACAGGCCGCTTCCTGCGCCGATGCCATATGAGCGAACCGATTGACATCCGATGTTTCATACGCCTGATTGGCCTCTTCCAGAACTGATGCATAAGAAACTGTGGGGCACCCTTTCGGACCTTTGCCCTGATCTGTAAAACAGATTTTCTGTCCCACTGGTATATCACAGGCCGCACATGCGGGAGAGTTCTTTTTTTTCTGATGGGCCATGTTTTCCTCCTGGAACTTCAATGACTGTGGCACGCCCGGAGGGATTCGAACCCCCGACCCTTGGATTCGAAGTCCAATGCTCTATCCAGCTGAGCTACGGGCGCGCAGATTACAAAACGGATCATGAATAACACAGTTGCAGAAACTTCGCAAGATCCCCATTGCGGGGATAGAATCAATCCTTTCCCACCTGGTAGGTCCCGTCCAGCCGGCGCCACATATCGGCCAGTTGCCGGTCCAGTTCCGCCACGGCCCGGTCATAGGCTTTTAGGTCCATTTTCCCTTGCTTGCACTTTGTGTCAATGATGAACAATTCATCATCATACCATTTGTCCGGATCGAAATTATATGTCATAAGACGTTTGTTGCCTCTGGTCCTTCCAATTATGAGATCTTCTGGTTCATAGCGGGTCTATATCATGGACAAACCGGATTGACAACCACCCGAATTGCCGATACGATTCCGGACAAAAAGGAAACCCATGAGAAAAAAAACACCACGCCGGTCCATTGTTGCATGGGTGTTCAAAGCCCTGATCAAATTTTTTCTGGTCCTGGTCAGTCTGACCCTGCTCCAGGTGGCGGTATTGAAATATGTCAACCCGCCGTTTACCGTGAACATGGTATGGGAACGGCTGCGCCATCAATGGTTTGATGCCCCCTATGTGGAGCCTGCCCATGAATGGCGGAATCTGTCAGACATCTCGCCACATTTGAAACAAGCGGTCATTGCCGCGGAAGACCAGCGTTTTCTCACCCATCATGGATTTGATTTCCAGGAAATTAAAATCGTTTTGACCCAGGTGCTGGAAGGAAAACCGCCCAGAGGCGCCAGTACCATCACCATGCAGGCGGCCCGGTCCGTGTTTCTGCCGTCCACACGAAATTTTGTGAGAAAACTGGGGGAAGCCTGGTACACCCTGTTCATGGAGCTGACCTGGGACAAATCGCGAATTCTGGAAATGTATCTGAATACCGTGGACTGGGGCACGGGTATCGTGGGTGCCCAGGCCGGAGCCCGTCGCTATTTCAAAACCACCGCAGCCGGTCTGACCCGGGATCAGGCTGCTTTGATGGCAGCCATCCTGCCCAGTCCCCACAAGTGGTCTCCCGTAAATCCCACCCCATACGTAAAAAAAAGACAGCAGCGAATTCTTACATACATGCCGGACATGCCTTTGTTGTAAGGGATCGTGCCACCTCGCACCACAACCCAGTACCCAATTCGCCCAACAAATAAAAAAATCTTCGACAATGGAAAACACAGGAAGAAAATATGGGGTGAGTGACGGGACTTGAACCCGCGGCCACCAGGGCCACAACCTGGTGCTCTACCAACTGAGCTACACCCACCGCAAAAAACCTTCTTACTATATCTGAACGGGTCATGTTTTTCAATAGTTTTTTACCAGACCCCGCTGAAAAAAGAGGGTGACATTAAACATTGACCTGACCCGGTTGTTTGACTATTATCGTTGATACAAAAAAAATACAGAACCATACAGACAATAAAGGAACCGCATGAATACATTGCTCATCTTTGTGATCCGGCTCATTCTCGGACTGGTGTTCGGCATCCTTCTGATCCGGGTTTTCCGGCCGGAATGGGGGTTGTTTTACGGCGCTATCACCGGTCTGGTACTGGTGGCCCTGGCATATGGCCTCCGTTTTTTCAAAACCCCGAAACCCGGCAAAAAGGGATAACTTCAGTGGAAAATATCATTCTTGGTACCGCCGGCCACATCGATCACGGCAAGACCAGTCTGGTCAAAGCTTTGACCGGCATCGAGACCGACCGTCTCAAAGAAGAAAAACAACGGGGCATCACCATCGAACTGGGATTTGCCTTTCTGGACCTTCCCGGCGGCACGCATATCGGGATCGTGGACATGCCCGGCCATGAGAAATTTGTGAAAAACATGGTGGCCGGATCTTCAGGCATCGATGTGGTCACCATGGTCATTGCGGCGGACGAAGGCGTGATGCCCCAGACCCGGGAACACATGGAGATCTGTCACCTCATGGGCATCGAACACGGGCTGATCGCATTGACCAAGACCGATCTGGTGGATGAGGATCTGCTGGAGCTGGCTCTGGAAGATATTCATGATTTTGTCGACGGCACCTTCCTGGAAGACCAGCCGGTCATCCCCGTGTCTTCGGCTACCGGCCAGGGAGTGGATGCCTTTGTAACAGCTCTGGAAAAGATCTGCCACCAGCTGCCGGAGCGCAGATTTTCTTCCATTTTCCGGCTGCCCGTGGACCGGGTGTTCAGCATGAAAGGATTCGGCACAGTGATCACCGGCACCCTGACCTCGGGCCAGATCCGGGTGGGAGAAGACATCATGGTCTATCCCAAGCGGATCGTTTCCAAAGTCCGGGGGGTTCAGGTCCATTCCAGCAGCGTGAACGAGGCCGGCCCCGGCACCCGGACCGCCATCAATTTCCAGGGGCTTGACAAGGAATCGGTCGGCCGGGGCGATATTCTTTCCACCCCGGATATGTTGATCGAAAGCTATATGGTGGATGCAGGATTCCATTATCTGACATCCAATGCCAAACCTGCCAAAACCCGGACCCGGGTGCGGTTTCACTCCGGAACCAGTGAAATCTTAGGATATATGGTCCTTCTGGACAGAGACGAACTGCTGCCCGGCGAAGACGCGCTGGTACAGTTCCGGCTGGAATCCCCGGTGTGCTGTATCAAGGATGACCGGTATGTGATCCGGAGCTATTCACCGGTGAAAACCATCGGGGGGGGAGCCATTCTCAACCCCGTGGCAAAAAAATACCGGCACATGGATGCCAGGGTGGTCGAGGGCTTGACCGCACTGGCTGCGGAAGATGCAGAGCAGACCATTTTATTTTTTCTGTCTTTGAACGGATTCAAGGGGTTGAGTTTCAACGATCTGCGGATCATGACCAACCTGTCGGACAAAAAAATGACCGCGGCCCTTCAGAAACTGCTGGCCCGGCAGATGATCATTCAGACCGACAAGGAAAAACAGACGTTTGTCAGCGGGGCGTTTTTCGATGACTTCAAAAAAAAGGTCGTGGAAAAGATCCAGCAGTATCATACCGCCAATCCGTTGAAAGAAGGCATGCCCACCCAGGAGCTGAAATCCAAGTTCCGCTACATCAAGGATCCAAAATTCTTCAATAACCTGTTCTCCCGGCTGGAAAAAGAAAACGCCGTGATCCAGGACAAAAACCTGGTGAAACTGGCTGATTTCAAAGTGGCATTGCAGGTGGATCAGCACCAGATCAAAGAAGACATTATCCGCATCTACCGGTCTGCCGGCCTGACCCCGCCCTTTTTCCGGACCGTGTGCCAGGACCTGGATCTTGACAAAAAAAATGCCAAAGATGTGCTCCAGATGCTCATCGATGAAAAACAGATCATCAAAACAAAAGATGACCTGTACTTTGATGCAGAAGTGATGGCCCGCCTTGAAGACGAACTGGTGACATTTCTGAAGAAAAACGAATCCATCACCACCCCGGAATTCAAGGACATGACCGGGATCTCCCGCAAATACGTGATCCCTTTGATCGAGTATTTCGATGCCATTCACCGGACCATCCGGGTGGGGGACACCCGGCAGCTCCGGCGGAAATCATGAGTCATTCACATTATTTTCCGGACAATCGCATCCACAATACTGTCCAGACAGGTCAACCCGGATCGGGTCAGCCTGAACCGATGGGCCCTGAAATCCGCGCTGTTGTGGTGAAAGAAAACACCTAAGCCCTGACCGGCCAGCCGGTCCATCAGGGCCCGAATCTCCCGGTGAAGCCCGTTGACATCGACCCCGATGTCTGTCCGCAGTCCGAGCATGATCCGTTCCATCATTTCCTGGACCGGACTGAGGATTTCATGACCCTCCCAGGGAAGACCGCCCACTGCCAGCCGATCCAGCCAGGCCCGAATGTCACCCATGTTCCAGGCCCGGACCGGACCGGCATCTCCGGCGATACCCGGCAGTGCTTCTGCCCCGGCTCCCGGAGCGGTCCTGACACCAAAACGTTGCCCGACAGGGCCTGGCGGCACTCCGGGAAGAAACGAATGGGCCGACGGACCGAATCCCATATATGCCCCCCGTTCCCAGTAATGGGTGTTGTGATTCGATCGATACTGTCTGCTTTTGGCAAAGCTGGACACCTCATAATGACAATACCCGTCATTTTCCAGCACCCGGGAGGTGTGGACAAAAAAATCACTGCGCCGGTCCGGATCACAGGGGCTGAAATACCCGTTTTTATATTGTCCATAAAAAGGGGTACCCGGCTCCAGGGTCAGCATATAGCAGGACAGGTGCGGCAGCTGTAATGCCAGGGCCGTGTCCAGATCTGTCTGCCACGCATCTGAGGTTTCTTGGGGAAGCGCATACATCAGGTCCAGGCCCAGATTGGAAAACCCGGCCCGGACAGCCCCGGACAGGGTCTCGAACACCTGATCCCTTGTATGGATCCGGGACAGGAAAGACAGTTTTGCCGAATCAAAAGATTGGGCCCCAATGCTGAGGCGGTTGATTCCCAGTTGCCTGATGGCAGACAGATACGCGGCATCCACAGTCCCTGGATTCACCTCCATGGTGATTTCCGCATCCGGTGTCACAGCAAATACCTGATACACTGTTTCCAGAATCTTTGCTGTCTGGGACACAGACAGCAAAGACGGGGTCCCGCCCCCCAGATAAACCGTATGAACCAGGGCCTGACACCCGCTGCCTGTCATGCCGGCCCCCAGCTGGATCTCTTTGCACACCCCGTCCACATATGCCGGGATCAAAAAGGGATCAATCACTGAAAAAAAATCACAATACGGACATTTTTTTTTGCAGAACGGCACATGAATATACAAAGACAATGGCTTCACACTGTTTGACCCTGATATTTTCATATTTGCTCCAAGGCTCCGAGGTTGTCCGGCTTTTTGAACACGGCATGATTTGGCGGTGATGCCTGGTTTGAAAGCCGGATCGCATTATACGCAGGGCCATCATCACAGGTCAATGCCTTTTCACCGCAGGAATTGATGAACGACGCTTGAAACTTGAACCAAGGATGTGGTAGATAAGCATTTATTTGAATGTTTCAGTCGAATGTCCAAATGACATGATAGGAGTCTGCCATGCCCGGGTTTGAGTTGTTCGGTGACAAAGAAAGAAAAGAAGTGACCGATGTATTGTCCACCGGCGTTCTGATGCGTTACGGGTTTGATGGGGCCAGAAACGGCCATTACAAAGCCCTGGAATTTGAACAAACGTTGTGTGGTATCACCGGATCCGCATTCAGCCATCTGTGTTCCAGCGGCACGGCCGCCCTGTCCACAGCCATGGCCGCCTGCGGCATCGGGGCCGGAGATGAGGTGATTGTTCCTCCTTTCACCTTTGTGGCCACGTTTGAAGCCGTGCTTCAGGCCGGAGCCGTGCCGGTGTTCGGGGAAATCGATGACACCCTGTGCCTGAACCCGGACCGGCTGGAAGCGGTTCTGACCCCGAAAACAAAGGCCGTCATTCCGGTTCATATGTGCGGGGCCATGGCCCGCATCGATGAGATCAAACATTTCTGTGACCGCAACGGCCTGATGCTGCTGGAGGATGCGTGCCAGTCGCTGGGGGCCACATTTCAGGGAAACCATCTGGGCAGGTTCGGCAAGGCCGGATGTTTTTCCTTTGACGCGGTCAAAACCGTGACCTGCGGAGAAGGCGGTGCCGTGATCACGGATGATCAAACCGTCTATGACATCTGCCACCAGTATGCCGACCATGGTCATGATCACCTGGGCGGGCCGGACCGGGGCGCGGATGATCACCCCATTTTAGGGATCAACTACCGCATCTCGGAACTCAACGCCGCCGTGGGTCTGGCCCAGCTCAAAAAACTGGATCAGATCGTAACGATTCAGCGGAAAAACAAACAGGCGCTCAAGGACGCCATGACGAAGCTGCCGGGCATCTCTTTCAGGCATCTGCCGGATCCTTCCGGGGATTCCGCAACATTTTTAAGCTTCATGCTGCCCACCGGGGAAAAGGCCCGGCAGGCCGCAAAGGCGTTGGCGGAAAACCAGGTCCCCTGCCCCTACTGGTATGACAACAACTGGCACTATTTCAGAAAATGGGATCATTTGAAAAACATGATCAGTGCCTCGCCCATGCCAGCGCAGTTATGCAGGAACCTGCCCGACTACTCAAAGATTCACCTGCCGGAATCCGATGCCGTCATGAAACGAACCTTGTCCATGCAGATCATGCTGTCCTGGACCGACCAGGATCTGGAACAGCGCGTGGCAGCCATTGAAAAAGCATTAACAAATATCTGACACAGTCAATAATAAGGAAACAAATGTTCAGAAACTTCAAACTGGTGCCCCGGGTGATCTTCGGCCGGGGCTGTTTTGCCCAGCTCGATGAAATTCTGTCGCCTCAGCGCACCTCCCCGAAAGACTGGGTGGTGTTTGTCACCGACGATGTATTTACCGGGACCGCTCTGGCATCCCGCATCCCTTTACATGACACAGATCTGCTGCTGTATGTCAATGTGGATGACGAACCCAAAACCCGGTACGTGGACCAGCTCACCGAACAGGTGAAAACGGCCCGGCCCGATCTGCCCTGCGGCGTGGTGGGCATCGGCGGCGGGTCCACCATGGACCTGGCCAAAGCCGTATCATTGATGCTCACCAACCCGGGGTCTTCCACCGAGTACCAGGGATGGGACCTGATTCAGCATCCGGCCGTGTATCATGCGGCCGTGCCCACCTTGTCGGGCACCGGGGCCGAGGTGTCCCGCACCACCGTGCTCACCGGGCCTGAAAAAAAACTGGGTCTCAACTCCGATTACACCGTGTTTGACCAGGTGATCCTGGATCCGGAACTTACTGCCGGAGTCCCCAAAGATCAGTATTTCTACACCGGCATGGATTGTTACATCCACTGCGTGGAATCGTTGACCGGCACCTATCTGAACGAATTTTCCAAAGCCTATGGGGAAAAATCCCTGGACCTGTGCCGGCAGGTGTTTCTGGAAAACCACCCGGATGCGGCGGACAAACTGATGATGGCTTCGTTTTTCGGCGGGATGAGCATTGCCTATTCCCAGGTGGGGGCCTGCCATGCCCTGTCGTACGGCCTTTCCTATCTTCTGGGCATCCACCACGGGGTGGGCTGCTGCATCGCCTTTGATGCGCTGGAAGAATATTATCCTGACGGTGTCAAAGAATTTCGGTTCATGATGGAAAAAACCGGGGTGGATATCCCCAGACAGGTGACCAAAGGCCTGGAGGATGCCCAGATGGATATCATGATCGATGTGGCCCTGGGACTGGCACCCTTGTGGGAAAACTGCCTGGGCAAAGACTGGAAAACCATCATGACAAGGGACAAAGCCCGGTCTTTGTTCCAGAAAATGTAAGGCACCTTCATGACCATTGCCATCATACCCTCCCGGTTCGGCTCCAGCCGCCTGGCAGGAAAACCCCTTATGGAAATTGCCGGCAAATCCCTGATCCAGCGGGTGGTTGAGCAGGCCCAAAAATCATCCACCGTCACCCAGACCTGGGTGGCCACGGATGATCCGCGCATTGTTCAGGCGGTGCAGGCATTCGGCGGCAACGCCATCATGACCTCGGATACCTGCCGGTCCGGAACCGACCGGGTGGCTGAAACCGCCAATCTGCTCGACCTGGATCCGGATGAGATCATCATCAATATCCAGGGGGATCAGCCGGCATTTCACCCCGGAGCCCTGGATGACCTGATTGCCCCGTTCGGGAAAGACACGGATACGGTGATGACCACCCTGGCCTATAAAATCCAGGACCCGAGGGAAATAACCGATCCCAAGGATGTCAAGGTCACTTTTGATGTCCATGGATCGGCTTTGTATTTTTCCCGGGCCCAGATCCCGTTTCCCCGGGAAAAGGACACCCGGGCCGATTTTTACAAACACCTGGGGTTTTACGCCTATAAAAAATCATTTCTGGATGTTTTCGTATCTCTGCCCACAGGCCGGTGTGAAGATGTGGAAAAACTGGAACAGTTGCGGGCACTGGAATTCGGATATCCCATAAAGGTGGCGGTCACAGAATTTGACTCACCTGAAATCGATCTGCCCGAAGACATCAGGCGAATGGAGAAAAAACTGCTGCAAAGCCACATCCCATGAGATCCCATTACAAAATCGTGCACACCACCTGTGACACCGGCTGGGGGGATCTGGAAAAACGCATTTTCAATGAATCTGTGTGGATGGACAAAAACGGACACCAGGTGGTGATCGTGGCACCGGATGGCACTCCTTTGTTCCGGAGGGCAAAAAAACATGGTTTCCGGGTCTATGCCATGTCCTTTACCCCCATGGGGCGGATAAACAATTACCGGGAGCTGATCCGCATTTTTCAAAATGAGCGGCCCCATGTTCTCAATGCCCACGGCCATACCGATGCCAAAGTGGCCCTGGCTGCGGCCCAAAAAGCGGATGTGCCTTGCAGGGTACTGTCTTTTCATGACACGGCCCACGTCCGCAACTCCTGGTATAACCGCAGAATGTACCAAAAAATGAGCCATTATATTTTCACCACAACGGATTATGCCGCCCGGCATCTGCAGGCCCTGTTTCATCTCAAAAGTACACAGGTTTTTTCCATTCCCAGCGGGATTCCGGCTTCTGCAGCACTTATTCCCAGAGAAACGGCCCGGAAAGACCTGGCCCTGGAACTGGGATGTGATCCTGCCACACGGTTCATCGGATATATGGAACAAATATGCCGGAATAACGGGGTGACCACCATTTTCCAGGCATTCAGGCAGATGCGGTCCAGAACAGATCATCACCTGCTACTGGTGGACCACGGACCTGACAATCACAGAACCAGGCACATGGAGACGGCACAGAAAATGGGAATTTGCAGCCGGATCCATTTCATTGAATGGGAAGAAGATACCCGGGCCGGTTACCGGGGGATAGACTGCATGGTTCTGGCACCCGAAGATATCGGGGGCATGCCGGATAATGGTGTGTCCCGGGCACTGCTGGAAGCCATGTATTGCTCCTGCCCGGTGATCGGAACCCGGACCGCGGGTATACCCGATATCATACAGCACGGCATAACAGGACTTGTGTGTGATCCGGGAAATGCCAGTGCCCTGTCAGATCTTGTGCTTGATACCCTGAACAGGGAAGCTGCCACGCTTGAACGGGTCCATGCAGCCAGAGAACAGGTCCGACGGTTTCATACCATTGATGCCATGGGCCGGGACATTATTCGCATCTACCGGCTGCACCAGGTGAAACGCAGCAGACAGCAGGGATTTGAGCACAATTTTCAGTCCCGGGAGTAACGCTCATACCCATCGGGCTGGTTTTTTCCGGGAACAAGACATTTTCACATCCAGCGCCTATTATCACCAGTTTCTGTGAATGATTTATTGCCATTCCTCTCTCTTTTCCCGGAAAAAAGAGATCCGCTCCATGAGCTGCCTCCGTCTGCGAACCATTTTTCTTCTGGCAAAATATTTGCTGTAACTTGATACAGGGATGGTTTCCTTGTTATCGAAACGTCCTTTCAAATCAACTGCAAAAGGGGCATAAACGCCATCTTTTTGCAGTTTTAAAACAATATTCTTCAGGTTCAGGTCAAACAGCCGGGTATCTCTCTGGGTCAAAAACCGGCAGAAATCATGGGTAACTTTTTTTATTTGATCAACATCACAGTCATCCTGATAAACAATAATATCCCATATGGTTTTAGAAATCAGACCATCATCATTGCGAATACAGTCACACACAAGTCCCTTGCCAAGGCTGGTTGTGACAAATCCATAACAATGACTGATACAGAACAGATCGACCTGTTCCCGCATCAATATCTGATATCCACGCAGTTCGGTTATATTGGACCTGTTGTCTGTTTTTTTGTTTCCGACAGGCACCTTGACCACCAGGTCCTTGTCCCCGGGGTGCTGATAACAGGCACGCGTTCTTCCTTCATTGATCAGCAGACGGTTATCAAGCACGAGCATGTTTCCCCCGATGCAATGACAGATCAGTACAAAAAAATATCTGTGACCAGATAAAAATACGCATGGATAAAGCACCAGGCATCACAGGGTCCGGGGGGCTGCCACCAATTCTTCATACAGCCTGAGGGTTTTTGCGCACATATGGGTTGTGGTAAAATGCTCTTCCACCCATGCCCTTGCTCTGGAGCCCATTTCTTTTCTCGTTTTTTCATCTTTTACAGATTCTGACAGAACGTTTGCAAACCCATCTATATCAGCAGGAGAAAATAGCCACCCGGTTTTTCCCGGCACTATGGTTTCCAGGCTTCCCCCATGTGCTGTTGCCACCACAGGAACGCCCATGGCCTGGGATTCCACCCCTATCCTGCCGAATGACTCCGGATGGATGGAGGCACTTATGGTGACATCACAAAGCATAAAGGCAGCTGCCATATCACTGCAATGCCCTGCAAAAACTACCCGGTCCCCCAAACCTTTTTCCAATGCTTCTTTTTGCAACCGGGCAGCATAGTCCGGTTTTTCATTCATATCTCCAACCAGGACAGCTGTCCATGAAAGATGCTTTATCTTTTCCAGTGCCGATAAAAAAAGCCGGTGCCCTTTCAGTTCTGTAAACCTTCCAGGCAGCATCAGAACCGGACCCTTTTTTCCATCAATTTTCCACTTTTCCCTGAGATCAGACACCGGTTGTTTATCCACCAGCAGAGGATCAAAGCATGATGCATCAAAACCCCGATGAATCACTTTCACATGGTTTCCACAGACACCATATTGGTGACATATATGGTCCTTGATCAGTCTGGAAACCGCAATCACCCGTTCCCCTTTGGTCATGATTGCAGAGTAGGGGTTGATTGAATAGAACCCGTGAAATGTGGTCACAATCCTCGGCCGGGTTTCTTTGGGGATGGATTTTGCCGCCAGCAGGCCCATCCATGCCGGTAATCTGGAGCGCAGGTGCAGTATGTCCACCTTTTCTTTTATAAATAATTGTCTCAGACGGGGTATGCAAAACAACGCCCTGGGATTTTTTTCTCCCACAGGCAGGGTGATGTGTTCACTGCCATTTTTTTCAAGCGCCTCCACCATTGGGCCGCCATTGGAAACCACAATGGACCGGTGGCCTTTTTTTACAAAATAAGCCCCTGTTTCCAGGGTCCCTCTTTCAACCCCGCCGGTAACCAATTCCGGCAGCATCTGAACTATTGTAAGCATTCCGGCCACCATCTCTCCAATATTTTTGCGGCACACCGCCGGGCCTCATTCAGAAGGGAATGATCCGGATATACTGCATTCTGCATAAATGATGCAAAAGATACAATTTTGTTGTTTTTTTCCAGAAGCGCAATTGCCCGGGCCAGCCGGCCGCCTTTTTTTTTCCAGTCCACCGGCAGAATGCCCACCCGGCATCCAGCTGAAAGCGCCTCATATACCATGGAAACAGAATCCGCACTCACCCATACAACACTGGATTCTGCGTACCGGTTTTCAATCCAGCCGGAACCGGTTTGTTCAAAGGGAACAAACCTTGTATTGTACCCTTTTTTTGCAATATCAGCCAGCATGTGGACCATTGTTTGAGGGGTACGGGGAGAGGTGGACAGGGTCCAGGAAATATGGGGCTGGATATCAAGCACCCGGCGGACCTGATCGGCCATTTTTTCATTATCCCAGTGATGGGTTTTGCTGTCTATGCCGCCAATGACAATAAGCCCCTGCAAAGGATCCTGGGTATTGCGGTCAACCGCTGTATTGGGCGGTCCCAGGGTGGTAATGATATTGTCTGCCGATTTTGGGGCATCATGTTCCGGAATAAAACACAGATCCATATATTTTACCAGCGGCCATTCCGGGGTCATGCAGGTGACAATCTTTCCCCCGTGGCTGCGGCGGTGCAGAAGCATGGGGATATGAGTGTGGGTGCCTGTACCCAGAATCAGATCCGGGTTCGGCAAATCTGTACCCTTTCTTTCCGGCATCCCCCCCATGAAGCCCAGCCAGTCATGAAAAATGCGGGACAGGCTGTAATCGGGCAGAAACACCTCCGCTATCTGAACCGGGGTGAATGCTTTTAATGCCTGAATCAGGCCCAGGGTCTGTTTTACATGCCCCGGCCGGGTATCATAAAAGGCAGTGATGCACAATGGGGACTGTTTTTGCAAAAACGGTGTCCTTTATTTCCATCTTCGTCAAATGGGGGAAAAGGGTTGGGTCTTCCACCGGTTGTGTACCCAGAAATATTGTTCCGGGCATTGTCTGACCATGGTTTCAACAGCTGTTACATAATTCTGGGTATTGACTTCAATGTCCTTGATGGGGCAACCGGTCCTTTGCAGAGGAATTTCCGGCAGAAATTCAACAACATAACGGGCATTTTTTTTTACCATGAAAACCGGCACCACCGAAGCACTGGATTTTAAAACAAGTTTGGCCAGGCTGTTTTTGGAACAGGCAGGTCTGCCGAAAAAATCTGTAACCACACCGTTATACCACCCGGCATTCTGGTCGAACAAGGTGGCTACAACACCCCCATGATGTAAAATATTATCTATTTTTCTTGCTGCCCCGCCTGTGGGGATCATCACAGTCCCAAACCGCTGCCGCATCTCAAGCATGAGCCGTTCCAGGGGCAAAAAATCAAATTTCCGGTATATCGCATGAAGATTTTTTATCCCGGCTGCCTGCTGGGCAGCCGGAAGCAGTTCAAAATTTCCCAGATGACAGGTAACAAAAATAATCCCCCGGCCCTTTTTTTTTGCATTTTCAAAATATCCGCGGTTTTTTACCGAAAAATACGGGGCCAGGGTTTTCCATGGCTTGCCATAGAACCAGAGGACTTCAAACGGGATGCCGGCAATATTTTTAAATATGGTTTTTGCCAGCCTTTCTGTCTCAAAAGGGCTGAATTTTCCCGGATACGCTGTTCGAATGTTTTCAAGGGCAACCGTTCTGTGACGCTTGTCAATTTTGTACCAGACCAGCCCCAGTATATCTGAAAAAAAATTCAGCATACCCCTCGGCAGCATGCCAAGTAAAAAAAACACCTGCCTGATCAACTGGTATGCAATGGTATCTTTGGCCGTCATTTTTTACATGTTCACCATAAATTTATATATTGTGCTGCCTTATGGATGTTCACCCACAGAAAAAGTCATATATGCAGCCGGTTTGTGATAAAGGATTGAAAAATTTTTTTCTTTGAAAATATCAGCTTCACACCCACCACTGCCAGGTCTTTCACCCATTTCTCCCCGGGATACAGTTTTGCCCAGTCCTTCTGGGTGGTAACCAGCATATCTGCTCCCAGAGATACCGCCCGATCCTGAATCTTGCGGATATCTGCCCCCTTATACCGGTAATGATCCTCAAATTCAAGATGATCCAGGATATTTGCCCCGAACCGCTGGATGGTGTGAAAAAAAACCCGGTTGTCGGCAATACCGGAGAACAGAACCGCAGACACGCCCTGAAGATTATCTGACGCAGGGATCGTTTCTGATTTTTTTTGAGTGTTTGGATGCGGTTGGCTGTTTTGGGTGTCGTCGGCCGGATACACACTTGCCAGAAACGGCTGGTGCCGGCTGTAAAACACGGGCAGATCCGGTGCAAGCGCCGAAACCGGATGGGAAAAATCCTCCGGTGATTCCGGACACCGGGTCAGAATCACGGCATCGGCCCGGGTCAGTGCCCGGGCTGGGGGTTCCCTGAGGCGGCCGGCCGGCAGAATCCGGCCGTTTCCCAATGGAGAATCATAATCCATCAGGACCAGGTCCAGATTCCGCCGCAACTGCATATGCTGAAACCCGTCATCCAGAACCACCACATCCACATCCAACTGGTCCAGAGCCAGGCACCCGGCCCGGTATCTGTCTTTTCCCACCACCACGGGAAACCGTTTCAGACAGGCCATCATATAGGGTTCATCTCCGGCCACCCGGGCATCCAGAAACAGGCGGGTGCCGTCGCTGACCATCGCGGCCGGGTGTTTCAGACTGCCTTTGTATCCCCGGCTGATCACCACGGGTTTTTTGCCCGATCGGATCAATAGATCTGCCAGATACACCGCCATGGGCGTTTTACCCGTCCCGCCGGCCATAATATTGCCCACGGAAATCACTGGACAGGGCAGGCGTTTCCGGGACATTCGGCCGGAGTGGTACCAGCGGTTTCTGAGAACCGCACCGGCCTCATACCCGTAAGACACTGCTTTGAGCAGGGTATCAAACGACAGAAAAGGGGCGGAATCCTGACGTGTGGATGCGTGAATAATTTTTTTTTCCAGGGTGTTACACATTTTTTTCCCCGGTCTGAAGTTGTGACAGAAGCGTCAATGTCCGGTCCACGGCACCGGCGTTTTCTTTGAACACGGTAAACGCCCGGAGTCCCATTTGCGCGGCCCGATCCGGAAAAGCCAGCAGATCGGCCAGGTTGCCGGCCAGGTCGTTTGCATCTTTCACCTGACAGGCCCCTGCCCGGGCCAGCAACCGGTCTGACACTTCTGCAAAATCTTCCATATACGGGCCGAACAATATCGGTTTTTTGAACATGGCCGGTTCCAGCGGATTATGGCCTCCGCACGGCACCAGAGACCCGCCGATAAAGGCGGCATCACACACGGCATAGGCCCTGGCCAGCACACCCAGACAGTCTAAAAGCATCACCGGCGTATCTTCTGGACGGTTTCGGGTGGCAGAAAGCAATATCGCCTTCCCCCCTTTTTTTGCCAGGTCTCTGGCCACCTGCCCGCACCGGGCCGGATCCCTGGGCGCGATCAACAGTTTCAGGTCCGGCACCTGACGGCGCACCTGCTGAAAAACCTCCCACAGCATGGATTCTTCTTTGGGATGGGTGGATCCGGCCACCCACAGTGGATGAGTGTTACCCATTTGAAACCAGTTTTCAAGCTCGTTTTTCTCTGTATCGGTCATGGTTTTCAGCGGATAATCAAATTTGATGTTCCCGGCCAGAGTCAGCCGGGACATGGGAACTCCCAGGGCATTGAACCGTTCCAGATCACGGCGGGTCTGCACCGCCACATGGGTCAGTCTGGGAAAAAAAAGCGATCCGGCCGGCCCCAGCCGGCGGTACCCGTGAAAAGAACGACGTGACAGCCTGGCGTTCACCAGAACCACTGGAATTTTTTTCCGGTCCATGGCATGAAGAAATCCCGGCCACAGGTCGGTTTCCACCAGACAGACCCATGCCGGATCAATCTTTTTTTGGACCCTTGCAACGGCCCAGGGCAGATCAAAGGGAAAATACGCAAGTTGAGAAACCAGGGGCGGATCCGGCCGGCAGAACAGGGTACTGGCCGTGTCATAACCGGTCCGGGTGGATACAGTGAAAACAATCGGAGTCTGTGGAAAATGATCATGGACCGCCATAACCAGCGGCAGAGCGGATTTGACTTCCCCCACGGAAAGGGCGTGAATCCAGACCGGTTTCCGGAGACCGGTCGGTTTGTTTATTCCGGTACACAGTCCCAGACGCTGCAACAGATTGGCCCGCCGCTTTTTAGAGACCAGCCAGACAATCGGTAAAAAAGGCAGCACCAGTATGAATCCCGAAACAACCAGGATGTGATAACACCAGATCATAACCGCTTATTCCGTGTTGATCAGAAAAATGATGCCGCCGCACAGAAACAACGCATTGGCCACCCAGGGCGCCACCATTGCAGGGAGCACCCCGGCATATCCCATGGACAGGCAGATGCCGTATACCACCCAGTAAAAAAACGAGACCGCCACCCCCAGTCCGATGGCCCCGGGCAGGTTCACCCGGGCAAAAGACCGCATGCCCGCAGCCGCACCGGTCAGGGCCATGATGACACAGATAAAGGGAAATGCGATTTTTCCGTGCATGTCCACTTCATACGTGGTGGCATCATAGCCTTCCTTGCGGACTTTTTCCACATAGGATTTCAACTCGAAAAAACCCATTTCATCGGATTTTTTCACCCATTGTCCCAGATCTTCGGGCACCAGACCCAGATCCGACAACATCATGTCCGACAGGGTCACATCATAATCGTGGGTGTCCGGGTTATAGGTCTGTTCCACCACGTCCTCCAGAAGCCACTGCCCCAGATCATATCTGCCGAAACGGGCATCGATGCGGGAAACCAGGGAAAAATCATCCGCCAGGGTGGTGGCGCAGACACCAGCCACGGTTTTCTGAACCGGATCAAAAAAACGGATGTGCACCAGCCGGTTATCCGATTTGATCCAGATATTGTTCTGATTCTGGGTCATCTGATTTTGCTTCCGGATCTCATACTGACGGATCTCATTGGATTTTGCCATGGACAACGGCACCAGGGATTCGCCTAAAAGAAACATTATCCCGGCCATAATCAGACTGATGCCCACGGCCGGTCTGACCAGAAAATACACGGAGATGCCTGAAGATTTCACCGCGGTCAGCTCATTGTTCCGGTTCATCAGCCCGAACACGGTGATGGTGGCCAGCAGAACGGCAGCCGGAGTCAGTTGAACAAACATGAACGGGAGTTTGAGAGCCACATACCAGAACGCATACACCAGAGAAATACTGGATTCCAGAAATTTGTCCATGCGGGACAGATAATCGATGATCACGAACAGCACCAGGATCAGGGCCTGAATCACCCCGAAAAAGGTCAGAAATTCTTTGAGCCAGTATCTATGCAGGCAGGTCATGGCGTGTCAGTTTCGTGTAGATATGTTTGATCCAGACCCCGGCCCGGGTGATCTGTGCCGGCATCTTTACCGGATTTTCATCGGCATTTCGCTTGAGCAGATACATGCCGGCCCCGCCCATGACCAGGTTGGGAAGCCACATGCCCAGAACCGGGGGAAATCGACCGGTTTCTCCGGCAGACCACCCGGCAGCCAGAAAAATATAGTACACGACAAGGGAAAACACCCCGAACCCCAGTCCGGAAGACCGTCCCGCCACCAGAGACTGAACCCCCAAAGGAAACGCCAGCAATCCCAGGAACAGGCAGGCAAACGGCACGGAAAATTTTTCATGCAGCACCATTCTGGCCTCGCTCAATTTATTCTTGTCTCCTGCATGGGTGCGGATAAAATTCACCAGTTCCCGGATGTCATACTCATCCAGATCCTTGCGAACGCCAGTACCGCTTTTCTGCTGGATCTGCGCCAGGTCGATATTGATATCATAATGTCCGAACCGGATGTTGGACACCGTTTTTTCCTCGATGTCCACCTGATTGATCATCCCGTTGAACAGCCGGATGGTATATATATTGTTGTTTTGTGACTGAATCAACCTCCCTTTCGGTGCGATGGAGATCCGGGTCATGCCCTTGACCGATCGGTCTTCGATGAACACATCTGTCAGGTCTTTTGTTTTCACATCCACGTGTGACACATAGATCATGATACCTTCCAGCCGGGAGTTGAACTGCCGTTCCTCTATGGCCAGATCCATGCTGGAGCGGGCCAGATCCAGGGTTTTCTCCTTGATGGACAGCTTGCCCCAGGGAACGGCGAACACGGTGACAAAAAGAGTCAGACCGGTCCCGAGCAGGCAGAAGACCAGCACCGGCGGCAGCAGCCGGTACAAAGACAGACCCGCCCCTTTCATGGCGGTCATCTCATTTTCTCCGGACATGCGCATGAAGGTCAGCAGCACGGCCACCATCACGGACATGGGAATGGTGAATTCCATGAATCTGGGCAATGTGAACACAATCATCATGATCACAGCCGACATGTCTGCATGGTAATTGACCACCAGGTTCATGATTTCCGGAATCCGGGTCATCAGAAACACAAAGGTCAGAAAACACAGGCTGATGCCGAAAGGCGGAAAAAATTCCCTGAAGATATACCGATGTATAGTGGTGGTAGCACGCATAACAAAGGAAGTTATAAGTTTGGTCTCCCGGTGTCAAGGCAAGATGCAAATACCGGTTTTCAAACCCGGTATTTCATGGTATGAACACCCTCATGAACTGCATTGTCATCGCCGGGGGCCGCCTGGATCCGGCCCGGACCCGAACCTGGCACCGGCACATCCACCGTCTGCTGAAAACCGCGGATCTGATCGTTGCTGCGGACAGCGGGGCCGGGCATCTGAAAAAAACCGGATACCTGCCCCATGTGATTGTCGGAGATCTGGACTCCATCGACCCGGACACGCTGACCTTTTTCCAAAAAAGCAAGGTCTTGATCCAATCTTATCCCAGCCGGAAAAACCGGACGGATATGGAACTGTGCCTGGATTATGCACAAGACCGGGGGGCCACCCACATCACCATGCTGGCCGCCACCGGCACCCGGCTCGACCATACACTGGCCAACATCCTGCTGCTGGCCCCCCTGGCAGATGCCGGTATCCATGTCAGAATCATGGATGCGCACAATGAGATCTGCCTGGTGAAAGACCGATTGGAACTGTCCGGAAATCCCGGAGATCTGGTGTCGCTGATCCCTTTGACCCCCACGGTCACCGGCGTCACTCTCACGGGCCTGTCCTATCCGCTCAAAGATCACACACTGAAAATGGGTGCCACCCTGGGCATCAGCAATTTTTTTTCAGGATCTGTGGCACAGATCTCTATCCGGTCCGGCACGCTTCTGGTGATCCGGTCCATGGATTGAACAAACAATCAGACAAAAAAAGGTGTGCTGTTCCCAGCACACCTTTTTTTGGTTTTTATCCAGCAGATATTATCAGCTGCAGGACCCGCCGCATCCCCCGCAATCGGCTGCGCCGAGATCCATGTTGGAATCCAGGTGAAATCCCATTCCCGTGAAATCGATTTTAATCCGTTCCGCTTTCTGCATAAACTCTTTGTCCACAACAAATTTGTGTCCTTTCACATCATAACTGTCATCCGAATTTTTAGGCTCATCCAGAGCCATGGCAAGGGAAGGTCCCCCTCAGCCGCCGGAATTCAGAAAAATGCGGATCGGGGTTGGTTCCTTCCCCTGAAAGTAGTTGTCTATTTGTTCCTTTGCAGGATCTGTCAATTCAATCATTTGGTAAACTCTCCTTATGGGTTGTTGAATTCAGGCGATGCCCGCCTGAATGTATGTAACGGTAATCACCATGCCATGGCCTGTCAATGTCAGGCCGCCTTTTTTTGTCTTCCAGGAATCAAAACGGCATTCATGCATTGCCAAATTTCAAAAAATCTATATAACATAAACACATGAAATTGTCCGTCCCTTTTGTTGCTGACAACACCTATATCGATTTTCTGGTTGAAAATAAATCGAGGATATCATCTGTGTATTTTGCGCCGCCAGAGGGTCTGCCGCTTGATGCACGAGTCCAGTCCGGATCTCTGGATGCGCTGTTTTTCAAACACCATCTGCCCCGCCTGGGTGAAATCAAGACCTATTGTCTTTTCAACACCCGGTTTATCACCCCGGACCGGTATTTTGATCTCCGGTTTCTGAACCGGATACTGGACCGGCTCCAGGCCCTGGATTCGAATGGCGGCCTCAGCGGCATCGTGTTCTCGGATATGTATCTGCTCACGGCTCTGTCCAAAACCGGGCACAAACAGGTAAAATCCCTGGAAGCCGTGCCCGGGATCAACACGATGCTGGACAATGCCCCCAAAGCATTTTCCCTGCTGGAAGCCATCCGGAAAACCCGGTTTAAACTGCCTGGAAAACTGGTGCTGGACCGATCCTTGAACCGGGATTTCAAGGCACTGGAAAACACCGTGTCCGCCATCCGGCAGGCATACCCGGATGTGGACATTGAACTGATGGCCAATGAAGGGTGTCTGAACCACTGCCCGTTCAAACTCACCCATGACGCCCAGATTTCACTGTCCAACACCAGACTGGTCCCGGAAATGACTCACCGGATCAGTCAAAAGCACGGGTGTCATGATTTTTTTCTGGGTCATCCGCATCTGTTTCTCAGCAGCCCGTTCATCCGGCCCGAAGATCTGACTGCGTATGCCCAGCTTGCCGACACCGTCAAAATCAGCGGCCGAACCCTGGGATCACGATTTTTACGTCAGGCCGTCAATGCATATATCCACCAATCATTTGACGGCAACCTGCTGGAATTGATGGATGCCACCCGGTTTTTAGCGGAATCGTATCACGTGGACAACAAACAACTGGGACCCGATTTTTTACACACCCTTGCAGGGTGCAACCACTTGTGTGTAAACTGCACCCGATGCCGGGACCTGTTCAACCGAACCGCCCGGCAACAGACACGGACACTCAAACCTTACAAGGACAGACCATGAAAATACTGGTGACCGGTGGTGCCGGCTATATCGGCAGCCACACCTGCGTGGCCCTTCTCGAACAGAACATGGATGTGGTGGTGGTGGACAATCTGTGCAACAGCACGGAAGCCTCCTTGACCCGGGTGGAACAGATCACCGGCAAATCCGTGGATTTCTTTACCAGGGATCTGCTGGACAAAGACGCGATCAGCCAGGTCTTTCAACGGTCCCGGCCCGATGCGGTGATTCATTTTGCCGGGCTCAAAGCCGTGGGGGAATCCATCACCCTGCCGTTGACCTATTTTCACAACAACATCACCGGCACCTTGAACCTGTTGTCGGTCATGGCTGAATCAGATGTCAAAAAAATTATTTTTTCCTCTTCCGCCACCGTGTATGGAGATCCCGACACCCTGCCCATCACGGAAACGTTTCCGTTGTCCGTCACCAACCCCTACGGCCGGACCAAATTAATGATCGAACAGATTCTTGAGGATCTGTTCATATCTGATCCTGCATGGCATATTGCCCGGCTCCGGTATTTCAATCCGGTGGGGGCCCATCCCAGCGGTCTGATCGGAGAAGACCCCTTAGGAATTCCCAACAATCTGGTGCCGTATATCGCCCGGGTGGCCATTGGTTCCCTGGACCGGGTCCGGGTGTTCGGCAATGATTACCCGACCCCGGACGGCACCGGGGTCCGGGATTACATTCATGTGTGTGATCTGGCGGAAGGTCATGTCAAAACCCTGCCCAGACTGCTGGCCGCCCCCGGTGTTCTCACCTACAACCTGGGCACGGGAAAAGGATATTCGGTATTGGAAATGATCCAGGGATTTGAACGGGCCTGCGGCCGCCCCATCCCGTATGACACAGATCCGAGGCGGCCCGGAGATATCGCAGCCTGCTGGGCCGACCCCGGCAAAGCCGAAAAAGAACTGGGGTGGAAGGCCACTCGAACCGTAGACGATATGTGTGCAGACGCCTGGCACTGGCAGCAGAAAAATCCCCATGGCTATGACCGATCCTAACCTTTGTCCGGCCAATTCAGGCCTGGTGGCCATCGGGGCACGGCTCAGGCACTGTTCCCGGATCACGACACTGGGATTCCGGCCCAATTTCCACGACTATACCCTCGAGCAGCGGCAGCAGCTGATCTCGGCCCGGCGCATCCTCTACCCCACCGCGTTTTACGCCGGTCTGTTCAATGCCATGGGCAAACCCACGTTTCCCAGTGTTCACACCTACACTTTTGCCATGGACAAAATCCGGCAGACCGCCATGTTTCAGATGCTGGGCGTTCCGCATCCCAAAACCCGGGTATATTATGGTCCCCGCCAGAAACAGACCATTCTGTCAGAATTTTCTTTTCCATTCATTGCCAAAATTCCCCGGGGTTCGGCCCGGGGCCAGGGGGTTTTTCTCATTACAAATCCAAACGATCTGTCCACGTACCTGAACCGGAAAAGCCCGGCCTATATCCAGGAATACCTGGCTGTAGACCGGGACATGCGGATCATCATCATCGGCCGGGACGTGGTGCTGGCCTACTGGCGGGTCGCCCCGGCAGACACGTTCAAAACCAACCTCTCCCAGGGGGGACACATCTGTTTTGATCCGGTGCCGGCCGCTGCCCTGGATCTGGCGCTTTCAACCGCTGACAAATGCGGGTGGGATGATGTGGGCATCGATATTGTGGAATCCCAGGGCCGGTTTCTGGTGCTGGAAGGCAATATGAAATACGGGACCAAAGGATTTAAAACCGTGGGAATCGATTACAAGCAGATGCTGTGCGAAAAAATTCTCAACAATGAGGTCTGACCGGGACCGGCTACAGCAACCCGGCGTCTTTTTCGTCTTTTTCCCATTCCGACAGATAGCCCTGAACAGCGGCATACCTGGCATTTTCCCGGGGCCTTAACCACACATATCCCATGGCCTCCAGATGATTTTCCAGCAGACTGAAAAATGCGACCGCCACCTGGTGCCCATCATCGCCAGGCACGGGGACCGCATTCATCCGGTTTTCCACCGCCCGGGTCAGGTGCCCTTCAGGGACAAAAAAATCACACACCACATGATTCCATTCTTCGGGAAAATCCTGGATTTTCCATGGAATCAGATGGTCCGGCCGCAGAATCCGGGTATTTTTCACATTGAAATCCGACCGGACAATTTTTGTTTTTCCCGGGGCAAATCCCATCAATGCTTCGAGCACATCCCGGGCCGTATGCCCGAAAATCCACTCCTCAGGCCCCAGCAGCACCGGGGGGAATTCCGCACTGGTCAACGCGAATTCAAACGGACCGGTCTCTTTCCAGAACCGCCTGAAATCGGAGGCATGGGGCAACACCTGTCTCACGACCTTCATATCTGTGTTTCCTTTTCGCTCATATTTCTTTTATAGACCACATGGGCGGTCCGGTTCAAGCAAAACCGAAAAACCGAACCCGACGGATCAATTTTCTTGACCGGATGTGATTTTTCTGTTAACCATTCTTTCCTGTTATGGTTAACGAAACACAACATATCCGCCAGATCATCCTGGAAAAGTTATACCGGGCAAAGGGCCGCACCCTTTCCGGAGTCAGGCTCAGTGAACTGACCGGCATCTCCCGGGTGGCCATATGGAAACATATTCATGCTTTGAAACAAGACGGGTTTCTGATCGAATCCAGCCCTAAGGGGTATTTTCTGACAGACCCGGACAACCTGCTGCTGCCGGTCTGCTTTGACCCGCCTTTATCCGAGCGGATCCATTATTTTCCCCGGGTGACCACCACCATGGACACGGCAAGAGAACTGGCCCGGCAGGGTGTGCCCCATGCCAGCTGTGTGGTGGCGGAACATCAGACAAAAGCCCGGGGCCGGCTCAACCGCAAATGGGAATCAGACCCGGGCGGGCTGTGGATCACCCTGATTTTGACTCCAGACACCCCGCCGGCCCTGGCCTATCTGTACAATTTTGCTGCATCCCTGAGCCTGTCCCTGACGTTGGAAACCCTGTTCAAACTGAATGTGCGGGTCAAATGGCCCAATGATCTTCTGCTGGAGGGAAAAAAACTGGCAGGGCTATTGTCTGAGATCGAAACCCGGGCGGATATGATCCGGTTTCTGCTGGTGGGTATTGGTATCAATGTCAACAACGACCCCTCTTCCAGTGCATTTGAGGCCATCTCCATTGGCCAGGCCCTGGGCCGACCCGTATCCAGACAAAAAATTCTGGCGCAGTTTCTCCAGTGTTTCTTTGACCGGATCCAGGATTTGAATGCCCGAAACATCATGGCGGCATGGAAGCAGCGCACCAGTACCATCGGCACCCGGGTCCGGGTGGAAACCCGGAATCAGACCATCCAAGGCCTGGCCCAAGATGTGGATGACGCGGGCACCCTGTGGGTGAAAGATTCAAAAGGACAGGATCATCCCATTATTTACGGGGACTGTTTTCATACCTGAAAGGAAATATACAATGACTCAGACAGACAGTTTGCGGCCCATGGTTCATGCGGCATTGTTTGTGGCTTTGATATGTGTGGGTGCATTTATCGCCATTCCCATTGGACCGGTTCCCATAGTGCTGCAGAACATGTTTGTTCTGCTGGCCGGCCTGATTCTGGGACCGGCCTGGGGTACCGCCTGCGTTGCCGTGTATCTGCTGATCGGCCTGGCCGGTTTGCCGGTATTTGCCGGCGGCACGTCAGGAATCGGAAAAATATTCGGCCCCACAGGCGGATATCTGCTGGGATACCTGCCTGCGGTCCTGGTGACCGGGGCGATATCCAGGTTTCTGGGCCAAACACCGCTCCGGGATATCCTGGCCATGATCGGAGGTTCCATCATGCTCTACGGGGTCGGGGTCCCATGGTTGAAGCTGGCGTTTTCCCTGTCCTGGGGCCAGGCCCTGGCGCTGGGCCTGATTCCGTTTCTTCTGGGGGATGCCGTGAAAATCGCGGGCGCTGTGGTCATGGCCCGAAAAATCCGGCCCCTGCTCAAGGAATAATTTATCATGCCCCGGCCCATTCTGGAAATCGATCATTTAACCCATGCCTATTTCAACGGTACAGGGATTCATGATATCTGCGCCCGGATCTTTCCCGGAGAATTTATTCTTCTGGCCGGACCCAACGGATCTGGAAAAACCACGCTGATAAAGCATCTCAATGCCCTGGTCCGGCCGACATCCGGTGAAATCCGGCTCCATGGCCGATCCGTGACCGAAAATCTGATTGTCACCCGGAAAACCATCGGCATGGTTTTCCAGGATGCAGACACCCAGATTGTTGCAGACACGGTCGAAGATGAGGTGGCATTCGGCCTGGAAAACCTGAATACACCCCGGGCCCGGATTCTTGAAAAAGTCGATCAGACCCTGGCATACATGAATCTGATCCATTTACAAGACCGGAACCCTTCCACCCTGTCCGGCGGTGAGAAACGACGGCTGGCCATTGCCGGCATCCTGGTCATGGATCCGGAAATCGTCGTGCTGGACGAGCCCTTCGCAAACCTGGATCACCCCGGCTCCCGGGACCTGGTGGAGATCATCTGCCGGTTGAACCGGGAAGGGCAGACCATTATCATGGCGACCCATGAAGTGGAAGAGGTGATCCCCCACGCGTCCCGAATGTTCATCATGGACGGTCAGGGCCGTCTGGTGAAAGATGGCCCGCCCAATGAACTGCTGGGGGACCTGGAGCGATTCGGTATCAGGGAACCCTGTTTTTCCCGAATGGGATATACCACCCCGCCATGGCAGACCTGACCCTGTTTTCTTTTCAGTCCGGCACCACGATCCTGCATGACCTGGATGTCCGGGTCAAGACCGTGCTGGTCTGCATGGTGAGCATGGCGCTGTTCACCGCCGGGTTCAGTGCCTGCCTGGCCTGTTTCCTGGTGGTGTATCCATTGATGTGTGCCATCGGCATGACCATGGACCGCCTGATGGCCCGGTTAAAAGGATTTATCCTGCTTCTGACCCTTATGGCGGCCACCCGGGCGGTCACGGTACCGGGAGAACCGATTTTATCCGTTTCTGGAATTGAGATCACCCGGCAGGGCCTGGCCCAGGGAACTCTGGTAGGGGTGCGGTTTTTTCTGGTCATGGTGATCGGTATGCTCTTTGCCGCCACCACCCGGCCAGCTGCGTTGAAAAGCGCGGCCCAGTGGTTTTTGGCACCTGTTCCGTTTGTGCCGGAAAAGCGGGTGGCCATCATGATCAGCCTGTGCCTGCGATTTTTTCCCCTGATCCTTTCCCGGGCCGGACAGACGGCGGATGCGGTGAATGCACGGTGCGGCAGTTTCAGAA
This sequence comes from Desulfotignum sp., assembly GCA_011389555.1. Lineage (GTDB taxonomy): Bacteria > Desulfobacterota > Desulfobacteria > Desulfobacterales > Desulfobacteraceae > Desulfotignum. The sequence continues at coordinate 29,824 of JAABUD010000237.1, forward strand.
AAAATCCGGTCCGGCGAATCCGGTTTCTGACCCTGCCCCTGCTCAAAAAAACCGTCATGAGTGCCGATCATTTGTGCCTGGCCATGGATGCCCGGTGTTACACGGAACAGCGTACCGATCCCGCATTTGAATCCAGTGGCCAAGAACGGCTTGTTCTGGGGGCCGGCTTCGGGATATGCGTGGTTATGGCGGTTCTCTCCCTGGACTCTTTCTGGATGATATTTTGGTAATCTCCCATATTTTTGGTTGATCCGGCTTCCAATTTGTTGTACAGTTTTTGATCACGATAATTCATCATTACTTTTATGAATGACCTGATTAAATAATATGGGCATTGTAAAAGGAGGTAGCCATTATGACATCCCCCATGGCCCCTGTTTCAGGCCCCTCCGTGCTGGATTTGCGGGGAAGACAGTCTGTCCGGGCGACATTCAAACTGTCCCAGAAGGCCATCGATGCCATCGGACTGGTGTCGGTTCACATGGGCATCAAGCAGAAATCCCTGTTCGATCATATCATCGAAGATATGGATGCCATGGAAAAACTGGCCCGGTCCATCCGGCTGCCGCAGTTTGAAAAAATCCCCAGACGTCAGAAAACCTATGTCATGAGCCGCCGGACCATCGATGCATTGAGCACGGTGTCAAGGGCCCATGACATGCCAAGGGATGCACTGGTGGAATACGCGGTGCAGAAACTGGAATCCGTGATTCAAAGTGAAAAACGCCGCCATGAAGAACGCAAAAAGATGGCGGTTGAAGTGATGGCCCACTTTGAGAAAGGCGAACAGCTGTACCGGTCGGTCACCCGGAATCTGGGCAAGGACGACCCGTTTTGCCGGCATCTGGGCAAAGCGGTTCAGGCGGCCCGGAAAACAGCGGAAGAACTTCAGGCATTTCTGAATAAAAGCCGGGTTCTGGAAGATTTTTAACCAAGGAGGTTGCATTGATAGAGATTCAAGATCTGACCAAATACTATAATGATTTCTGCGCGGTGGATCACATCAGCCTGTCGGTTCGACCCGGAGAGATTCTGGGCCTGCTCGGGCCCAACGGCGCAGGAAAGACCACCGCCCTGCGAATGCTTACCGGATATTTCAAACCCACATCCGGACAGATCTCGGTCAAGGATCTTCACATGCCTGAGCATACCCTGAAAATCAAATCATTGATGGGGTATCTGCCGGAATCAGCGCCGTTGTACCACAATATGCTGGTGTATGATTATCTGTCCTATGTGGGCCGGCTCAAAGGATTGAAGGACCCGGCCCGCCAACTGGAACGGCTTCACACCCTTGTCAATCTGTGCGGTTTGTCCGGCATCATGCACAAACCCATCGCCACCCTGTCCAAAGGGCTTAAACAACGGGTGGGGCTGGCCCATGCCATGATGACGGATCCGGAAATCCTGATACTGGATGAACCCACCTCCGGCCTGGATCCCAATCAGATCGCCGAGATCCGGAGCATCATCCGGCAGATCGGCAGGAAAAAAACCGTTATTTTTTCCACCCATATCCTCAGTGAAGCCGAAGCCACCTGCGACCGCATCGTGATCATCAACAACGGCAAGGTCGTGGCCGACGACACCACCGCCCGGCTCAAACAGGGCGCACTTCAGAACAATCTGATCCGTCTGGCTTTGAAAGGACCGGATCTGAAAACCGCGTGTCAGTTTCTGGCGGACATGAACCTACATCTGTCGGTCAGCGCTTTGACCCCGGACATGGATGACCAGGTGTGCGTTGAAATCCAGGGGCCGCCGGACCGGGATGTCCGGTCGGACATCTACCTGAAAATCAAGGAAACCGACTGGATTATCATGGAACTGACCAAAGAGACCCAGGCACTTGAACATATATTCCAGAAACTGACCCGGGAGACGACCTGATCATGTCACAAATCAAAATCATTGCATTAAAAGAGTTCAAGGATTATTTCATATCCCCCATCGCCTATATTGTGATCGCCCTGTTTCTGATCGTGGTGGGATGGTTTTTCTTTTCCACTTTTTTCATTTACAGCCGGGCGGATCTGCGGGATTTTTTCGCCTTGCTGCCCATCGTGTTCTCATTTTTTGTTCCCGCGCTGACCATGCGTCTGTTTGCGGAAGAAAAAAACGTGGGGTCCTATGAAACCCTGTTGACCATGCCGGTGTCTTTTGTCCACATCGCTGTAGGAAAATTTCTGGCCGCCACCCTGTTTACCTGTGCCATGCTGGTACCCACCCTGTCCTACCCCATAGTCATCTCTTTGATCGGGGATCTGGACTGGGGTCCGGTGGCCGGCGGATATATCGGGGCCGTGTTCCTGGCCGGGGCATACTGTGCCATGGGATTGTTTGCATCCGCTCTGACCCGCAATCAGATCATCGCGTTTATCATCGGATGCGCACTGTGCTTCACCTTGACCATCATCAACCGGATGCTGTTTTTCATGCCTTCTGAAATTGTGGCGGTGATTGAATATTTCGGGGCCAACACCCATTTTGCCAATTTTTCCAAAGGGATCCTGGATACCCGGGATATTCTGTATTTTCTCAGCCTGATATCCATTTTTCTTTTCTCAACCCATCTTGTGATGCAGGAAAAAAACTAAGGAGGCTTCATGGGATTTTTCAAAGAACAATACATTAAATTCATTTTATATATGGCCGTGATTGTGCTGGTGAACATTGTCGGGCTGACCCTTTTTCTCAGAGCCGACCTGACCGCCGGCAAAATTTTTTCATTGTCCGATGCCAGCCAAAAAGCTGTGGCCACCTTGTCTGAACCCTTGAGCATCAAGGTGTTTTTCTCAGACAACCTGCCGGCCCCCCACAACAATACCCAAAGGTATCTCAAAGACCTGCTGGATGAATACGCAGCCCGGGCCGGCCGGCTGTTCAATTACCAGTTCTACAATGTCTCCTCTGCTGAAGGGGATTTGAGCGCCCGTGCCGTGAAAAACCGGGAACTGGCCAAAAGCTACGGCATTTCTCCCATCCAGATCCGGATGATGGAAAATGATGAACTCAAATTCACAAACGCTTACATGGGCCTGGTGATCATCCATGGGGATCTCATTGAAAAAATCAATGCAGTGACTTCCACAAACGGACTGGAATACCGGTTGACCACTGCCATCCAGAAACTCAACAACAAGGTCTCCGCCCTGTTGCGTTTAGAAGACAGCATTCAGGCCACCTTGTATCTGTCCTCTTCACTGAACGAGATCGCCCCGCTGATCGGACTGGACAACCTGCCCGGCTTGAAAGATTCCGTGAAAAAAACCATTGACGGCATCAACGCCAAAAGTCTGGACATACTGTCATTTGATCACCAGGATATCACAGACAAACACGCCTTGAACGATATCGGAGAAAAATATGATCTTTTGGCCCTGTCCTGGCCCGACATTCAGGACCAGAACATTCCGGCCGGCCAGGGCGCAGCCGGCCTGGTGCTGACATACCAGGACCAGGCAGCCAGCCTGCCGCTCATCACAGCCGTGGATCTGCCCATCATCGGCACCACCTATCAGATGACGGATCCGGACACACTGGAACAGGATATCATGGGGATCATCGAAAAAATGATCGGTATCAACCAGGATATCGGATTTCTGGCGGATCACGGCACACCGGCTTTGGTTCAGGACCGCCGGGCCATGATGCAGGGGGGATCGGGGGGCGAGATGCAGGTGTTCAACGACCTGTTGTCCCACCGGTACAATATCAGACAGATCGCTCTCAAAGATCAGACCATTCCCGACGGTCTCAACTGCCTGATCATTACCAAACCCACGGAACCGTTTTCCGATTACGAGCTGTTCCAGATCGACCAGGCCCTGATGAAAGGCACCAACATCGCTTTTTTCGGAGACGCATTCAATGAAATCGCTCCCCGGGGCGGCATGGGCATGCCCCAGTACTTTCCCATCGACACCGGACTTGAAAAGCTGCTGGCCCACTACGGCATCACCCTGACGCCCGCGTTTGTGATGGACAAAACCGCGTATAAACACCAGCCCCGGGAAGGCGGAGAACAGGTGATCTATTTCGCGCCCATGCTCAAGAAAGATACCATCAACAATACGCCTGAGTTCATGCAAAACATCAAAGGGATCATTGCCATGCAGGCCTCGCCATTGTCTCTGGTGCCGGACAGTCTGGAATCCGGCAGTGTGACCGCCACCCGGCTGCTGAGCAGTTCAAAAGAGTCCTGGCTCATGAAAGACGACATCAACCTGAATCCCATGTTCATCTCTCCCCCGGAAGCATCGGAGGAAATGGACAGTTATGATCTGGCCTATCTGCTGGAAGGTACATTCACCAGCTATTTCAAAGACAAACCCATTCCTGAAAAAGAAACCGGAGAAGTCGATATTACCGAATCCGATGAGATGACCGATGATTCGGAAAAAACCGATCCGGCAGCAACGGATACTGCTGAATCCGAAATTGCGGCACCAGGGGCGGATATCCCGGAAGTGACCGCGGAAAACCGGATTCTGGAAACCTCCCGGCCGGCCAAAATCTTTGTGCTCGGATGTTCTCAGATGCTGATGGACAATATGCTGGACCCGGAAGGCCGGACCACCAATGCGACATTCATTCTGAACACCATCGACCATTTGAACGGCAAAGATGAGATTGCAGCCATGCGAAGCAAACAGCAGATGCTCAATCCTCTGGCCACCACCACCCCCTTTGTCCGGGCAATGATCAAGGCCTTGAACATCGCCGGATTGCCCGTACTGGTGTTTGTTTTCGGAATCGGTGTCTGGGGGGTCGGAAAAGCCCGCCGGAAAAGAATTGCCAACCAGTTCAACGCATAAAGGATCTGTTGCCATGAAAAAAGAATATCTGATTCTGATATTGATCATTGTGATCCTGGGCGGCTATCTTGTCCTGAAAAAAGAAGACGGCCGTCATTATACCCTGCCCAAACCCCCGTCAGTGGATACTGAAAAAATCGATCGCCTGACCGTGGAAAAAAAAGAGCAGACCGTTGTTTTCAATCGCACGGCATCGGGATGGGTGGTCACAGAACAGGCGTATCCGGCAGATGACCGCAAGGTCGAAAAAATGCTGAATGTCATGTCCGGACTGACCTTGTCCGCCCTGGTTTCTGAAAAACAGGATGTGGCCCGGTATGAACTGGATCCGTCCCGGGCCTTGACCGTGACCGCCTTCCAGGGGGATACCCCGGCCATGGCGTTTCAAATCGGCAAAACCGCCCCCACTCTCAACCACACGTTTGTGATGCTGAAAAACGATCCCCGCGTCTATCATGCCAATGACAGTTTCCGATCCGTTTTCAACCAATCCGTGGATGAATTCAGAGACCGGCAGGTTTTGACCTTTCCGGAAAACGACATCCAGAAAATCATTCTTCAAACCCCTGAAAAACAGGTGGTGCTGACCGCCCGAAAACCGGCGGCGGACGAGGCAAAGAAATCGACACCGGTTTTCCTATACCCGGACGGGACTTCACCGGATCCGAAAACCGTGTCCAACCTGCTGTCTTCCCTGTCCGCACTGACCTGTGACCGGTTTGTGACAAACACGGATAAAACCGACCTGGAAGCATCATCACCCCGTCTGGCTGTCATTCTTGAAAACGGGACTTCCCGGGTGCTGAAACTGTTCGGGCCGGATGGGGAAGAATCAGTGGCAGCCATTTCATCCATGAGTGATTATGTGTTTTCGCTAAAACCCCGTGTTGCTGACGATATCACCTCCTATGTCCTGGATCTGGCCGGACTCACCCCGCCGGAACCAGAGCAATCCGAGGAATAACCCAGCCTGTGAACCGGATTTTACCGTGGATATATCAACCGTATAAGTGGTTGATTGTCATCCCCTTCATGGTGATCATCACCCTGATTCTGGGAATGATCTGTATTGTGGTGGGCACTTTTTTTTCCCGGGATGCCACCAATGCACTTGCCGTGCTGTGGTCCCGCCTGGCCTGCGGCATCGTGCCCGTCAAAGTGAAACTGACCGGCAAAAAAAACTACCATCAAAGGCATTCTTATGTGGTGGTGGCCAATCACCAGTCCATGGTGGACATCCCGGCGGTTCACGGGTTTATCGGACTGCACATCAAATGGGTGATGAAACAGGAACTCAGAAAAATCCCCGTCTTCGGCACTGCCTGTCATTCTCTGGGGTGTATCTTTGTCGACCGGTCCCATCGAGATGCAGCGGTCCACTCCATTCATCAGGCCAAAAAACGGATGTCGTCAAAAGCATCGGTTTTGTTTTTTGCAGAAGGCACCCGAAGCCGGGACGGACAGGTGCAGCCCTTTAAAAAAGGCGCGTTTGTGTTTGCCAGGGAAACCGGACTGCCGATTCTGCCGATCACCATCAAACACTCCCGTCAAGTGCTGCCCCCGGACTCCCTGAACCTGACCCCCGGGCCGGTTGAAATTATCGTGCACCGGCCCGTGTATGTTCTGCCCAAAGATGCAAAACGGCTGTCAGAAACCATTGAAGCGGTCCGGACCACCATTGCCGGGCCGCTGTCCGACTGATTTCCGGGGCGGTTCCATCAACTCCCCCTTGCTCCACTTTTCAATCCACTTTACTCCCCGCTGCTTGTCTGCCTGTATTTCGGTAAAAACTCAAACAATTTTCTGAATTATCTTTATTTTTTTATATTTTTCTGCATTTTTTTCTTGACTTATGCCTGAATTTTAGCAAGAGTGTGTCAAATGGTGGAGGAAAGTGGATCTCTCACCCAAACCAGGAAAGCAGGCAACGCACGTGTTTCGATCAAGCTCCTTTCATACCATCGACCCGAAGGGCAGGATTATCATTCCGGCACGATTCCGGGATGTTCTCAAGTCCGATGACGAATACGGGGTGGTGGTGTCCATCAAGGACGGTTGCCTGTATGCCTACACCTTCAGCGAATGGAAGCAGCTGGAGAAAAAAATTCTGGCCGCCAAAAGCGCGGCCATGGAAAAATTCAAACGATTTTTCCTGGGCAATGCCTGCCCCTTGAACTGTGACAAACAGGACCGGATTTTGATTCCCCCCAGCCTGCGCACCTATGCCGGCATTGAAAAGGACATTGTCCTGGTGGGGGTTCTGGACCGGTTCGAAATATGGGCGCGGGAACGATGGGACCAGGAGAACATGAAAATGGAGCAGGAACTTGAAAAAGAGGAAGTAAGAGAGGAAATTGCTTCCCTGGGGCTGTAGCCATGGGATTTGATCACACGACCGTGATGCCGGCGGAGGTGTTTGCGCACCAGAACCTGAAACCCGGAGATATCTGCGTGGACGGCACTCTGGGAGGAGCGGGGCATGCCGAAAAAACCATACAGGCCATACTTCCGGACGGCCTGTTCATCGGCATCGATCAGGATCTGGATGCCATCACTCACGCCCGAAACGTGCTGCACCCGTTCAAACAGAACCTCATCCTGGTCCATGACAATTTTTCCCATCTTTCAGCGATCCTGGATCAGCATGGTATCGACCCGGTCAATGCCATTGTGCTGGACTTAGGCTTTTCATACAACCAGATCACCCGGGCGCACCGGGGATTCAGTTTCAACCGGGATGAACCTTTGGACATGCGGATGGATACCCGACAGACCATGACTGCAGACATCATTGTAAACACCTTTTCCCAGCAGGCCCTGGCAGATCTGTTTTTTTCCTTTGGGGAAGAAAAATTCTCCCGCCGAATTGCCAAAGCCATTGTCCGGGAACGGGCCGGTCATCCGTTGAAAACCACCCGGCACCTGACCCGGATCATCGAGGACACCATCCCCAAAGCCCGGGCCGCGGCATCGAAAATCCATCCGGCCACCCGGGTATTTCAGGCGCTGCGCATTGCCGTAAACCAGGAACTGGATCACCTTTCCCGATTCATGGAACAGGTCCCGGACCTGCTGACCAGAGGCGGCCGGGTCTGTATCATCAGTTTTCACTCGCTGGAAGACCGCATTGTCAAACAGCATTTAAAAACGTATGAAGCCGGGTGCACCTGCCCCAAAACCCTGCCCCGGTGCGTGTGCCATCAACAGCCGGTCATGAGATCGATTGTAAAAAAAACGGTGACCCCCACTCCCGGGGAAATCGCGGCCAATCCCATGGCCCGAAGCGCCCGGCTCAGAGTAGCGGAAAGGATATGAGATGAGAGACGCCGCTTTGAAATGGGTGGTGATCCTCTCTGTTCTGTTTGGAGAACTGCTGCTTCATGCCTGGGTGAGAACCGGAACCACCCAGGCGAACCTTGAAATATCCCTGGCCCAGTCCCGGTTGTCCGACCTGTTGTCCTATCAAAGGAAACTCACCCTGGAAAGAGACCGGCTCAAATCCGACACCCGCATCATCGGCATTGCCCGGTCCCGGCTGGGCTTGACCGACGAAGTGTTCAATCAGACCCTCTTTCTTGGAAAGGAGGGTGACTGATGTCGGACCCGGTTCAAAAAAAAATATCCAACCGGATCCGGTTCATCCAGGTGGTTCTGGTACTCATTTTAACAGGACTGGGAATCAAGTCCTTTGATATTCAGATCCTCAAAGCCGGCGAATATGCCCGCCGGGCGGAAAGCGGGTATTCCCGGCACCTGACCATCAAAGGGGAGCGCGGCCGGATTCTGGACCGGCACTGGAACAAACTGGGTGCGACCCTGGATGCCCTGACCGTCACCGCCGACCCGATCCGCATCGAAGCGCCGGTGAAAACCGCCCGGGCACTGGCTTTACTGCTGGAGATGGACCACCAGGATCTGGCCCAGAAATTTTCCAGAAACAGTCGATACGCCCTGGTGGCGGAAAACATCTCTCCGGATCTGGCTTTGCAGGTGCGGGCCCTGAACCTGCCGGGCATCTATTTCCGGAAAAGCTTTCAGCGGTTTTACCCCAACCGGGATCTGGCAGCCCAGGTCATCGGATTTACCGGCAAAGAGGGTGTGGGACTGGAAGGCCTGGAATTCAAATACAATGATGTCCTGGAAGGTCATTCCGTGACCATCCGGGTCCGGCGGGACGGCACCGGCCGAATTTTGGACATCGACAGAAAAAAACAGGCGGAACTTCGTGGAAATGACGTTGTGCTGACCCTGGACAAAAAAATTCAGTTGTTCACGGAAACCGCGCTGGAGGAAACCGTCCGGAAACATCAGGCAAAATCCGGCATGGCCCTGGTCATGCACCCGGCCACCGGCGAACTGCTGGCCATGGCCCAGTATCCCCGGTTCAACCCCAACAATTATCGTGAATTCGACCCGTCCCTGTACCGGAACCGGTCGATCACAGACGCATTCGAGCCGGGCTCCACCATGAAGGTGTTCACGGCTGCGGCGGCCCTGGAAAACGGCATGACCCCGACAGCCATCTTTTTTTGTGAAAACGGCCGATACCGGATCGGAAAATACACGGTCCGGGATACCCACCCCCATGACTGGCTGTCCATCAACCATATCATTGCATATTCCAGCAATATCGGTGCGGTCAAGATCGCGGAAGAAATGGGCAGACAAACGCTGCATGACTATCTGATCCGATTCGGGTTCGGAAACCGAACCCGGGTGGACTGTCCGGGCGAAACCGCGGGGACACTGATGTCACCGGAACGATGGTCCCGGATCGATACCGGTGCCATTTCCTTTGGTCAGGGTATTTCCGTGTCAGCCATCCAGTTGATTTCAGGCATCAGCGCCATTGCCAACAACGGCCAGATCATGAAACCCATGCTGGTGAAAAAAATTGTTTCCAGCATGGGACAAGATATTCAGGTGTTTCATCCCACCCCGGTGCGCCAGGCGGTCTCCCCCCGGACCGCGGACCGGGTCAAACACATGATGGCGCTGGCTGTCCAGGAAAAAGGAACCGGCACCAAGGCGGCTCTGGCAGGATACAATGTGTGCGGAAAAACCGGCACGGCCCAGAAAGTGATTCAGGGACAGAAAGGATATGCCAAAAACATCTACACATCGGTGTTTGCCGGGTTCGCCCCGCTGCAGAATCCCCGGCTGGCCGTGCTGGTGGTGGTGGATGAACCCCAAAACAAATATTACGGCGGAGATGTGGCCGCACCGGCATTTAAGGATATCCTGGCCCAGTCCTTCAATTATCTGAGTATTCCCCCGGCGACCGGCAGCATGGTGGCGGCGGTGACGGATCAAGGAGAACCATTGTGAAATTATCTGAATTGCTGGGCAACATCGTTTCTTCATTGCCGCAAACAGACATGGAAATCTCCGGCATCCAGACCCGGGCCCAGAACATCCTGCCCGGCCAGTTGTTTCTGGCCATCAAAGGATATGCAGCCGACGGCCATGATTACATACAAACCGCCCTGGACAGAGGTGCGGCTGCTGTAATTGCCCAGGACAACCCCCACCACCTGGACCGGGTCATTCAAGTGGACAATTCCCGCCGGGCCGCCGGGATCATTGCCGCCGAATTCTTCGGAAATCCGTCCCGGGATCTGTTTCTGGTGGGCGTGACCGGTACCAACGGAAAAACCACCACCACCTATCTGCTGGAACAGATGTTTCTGGCGGCCGGTTTCCGGTGCGGGGTGATGGGCACCATCAACATCCGCTACAACGGCAGGCATGTGGATACCCCCACCACCACTCCGGATGCCTTGACAATCCAGCAGACCCTGGCGCAGATGAAACAGGCCGGCATCACGCATGTCATCATGGAAGTGTCTTCCCACGGCCTGGATCAGTTCCGGGTGGACGGGTGTCATTTCAATATGGGCATTTTCACCAACCTGAGCCGGGATCACCTGGATTATCATCCGGACATGACCGCGTATTACCACTGCAAAAAACGGTTTTTCACTGATTTTCTCACGCCCGGTGCTTCGATCTTTCGATTTTCAGCCGTCATCAACATGGATGACCCCTGGGGTGCCCGGCTGGCCGGTGAACTGGATTTTCCGGTCATCCGCGTCAGCACCGAAAACACGGGAAAACACACAGACTCAGAGGTCCGGGTCCAGGATATCATGGACTCCATCCAGGGACTCTTCGGCCGCATGCATCTGGGCAACGACACCATGGCGTTTTCTTCTTCACTCACCGGCCGGTTCAATCTGGAAAACATCTTGTGTGCCGCCGGGGCCGCCCATGGTGCAGGGGTTGAGCCGATACATATCCAGCAGGGACTGGCGGCATGCACCGGGGTTCCGGGCCGGCTGGAAAAAGTGACCAATCCGTTGAACCGGTATCTGTTTGTGGATTACGCCCACACGCCGGACGCCCTGGAATCGGTACTCAAAACCCTGAAACAGCGGGCCACCCGCCGACTGATCACCGTTTTCGGATGCGGCGGGGACCGGGACCGCACCAAACGTCCTCTGATGGGAAAAATTGCCTGCCGCTACAGTGACGTGACCCTTGTCACATCAGACAATCCCAGAACGGAAAATCCGGACCAGATCATTGAACAGATCCTGGCAGGTATCCGGGATACGGGCGCGTCGATCACTTCATGGCCCGATCTGTCCAGCGGCGACGAACCTTCCAGATATGCGGATTTTTTCGGGGTGATCTGTCTCACCGACCGAAGTCTTGCCCTGGATGCGGCCGTCCGGATTTCCCGGCCCGGAGATATCATCCTGGCTGCGGGAAAGGGCCATGAAACCTACCAGATCACCCATACCGGCACCATCCATTTCGATGACCGGGAACAGCTGGCTGCGGCCTGTGCCGCCATGGCGGATCAGTTCGTTCCCATCGCCTGGACCCGAAACGACCTGACTGCGGCACTGAAAACTTCCCCGGCAACCGACACGTCGGCGGATGCCATGGTGTTCAACGGCATCAGTACCGACTCCAGGACCATCCATTCCGATGAAGTGTTTCTGGCTTTGACCGGAGACACGTTTGACGGCCACCGGTTTATTCCGGATCTGGTCAACCGCGGCATACAGGGGTTTGTGGGAAAAACCGGCACCCGTGTTTCCCTGAAACAAAAAACTACTTCCTCTGCCCCGGTATCCGGACCGGTGGTGTATGAAGTGCCCGATACCCTTGAAGCCTTCGGACGGCTGGGTCATTTCCAGCGGGTACGATCCGGCGCAAACGTGCTGGCCATAACCGGTTCCAACGGAAAAACCTCCACTTGCCACATGGCCCGGGCCATGTTTCAAACCACATTTGACACGCTGGCCACCCAGAGGAACTTCAACAACGAAATCGGGGTTCCCCGGACCCTGCTTTCATTGTCTTTCGCCCATCAATGGGCCGTGGTGGAAATGGGCATGAACCAGCCCGGCGAGATGGGCCGCCTGTCCGGCATTGCCGGTCCAAATATCTGCATTGTCACCAACACCACCGGAGCCCACCTGGAAGGATTGAAAACTGCTGACAATGTGGCCCGGGAAAAAGCCCGGATCTTTGATCATGCGGCTTTGGGCAGTGTGGCTGTTCTTTTTAACGACGATCCCAGAGCCCATATTTTACTGAACAAGGCCCGAAACACCCCGGCTATTGAAAAGATCGTGACATTTGGCAGCGACGACACGGCCGATGTGTATGCCACCGATATCCGGTCCACCGGAGGCATGACCCATTTTCTGGGTCATATCCACGGAGAAACCGCCCGCTTCCATCTGCAGTCTCCGGCCCGGTTCATGGTGTTCAACGCCCTGGCCGCTCTGGCAGCCGCAGCAGCTGCCGGTATCCGCGTGCCGGACATGCAGGCCGGCCTGGCCGCATTCACCCCGGTTTCAGGACGGATGGACATTCAGACACTGCCCGGCGGCATTCATCTGATCGATGACACATACAATGCCAATCCCGCTTCCGTGACCCGGGCTTTGACCACCCTGGCCGAACGGGCAAAAGATTCGATGGCCCCTGAAACCGGCCGGACTGTCGCGATTCTGGGAGATATGCTGGAGCTGGGGCCTGACAGCGAGCACCACCATCGGCTTGTGGGTCGAACCGCTGCCACACTGGGAATTACCCGGTTGTATCTGTACGGCCCGCTGAGCAGCCACACCCGGGCAGGTGCTCTGGCAGAAGGCATGGCAAAACATACCGTGTTTCACGGCACCAAACAGGAAATCGGAGACCGGGTTCAGGCCTTTGCACGTTCCGGGGACTGGATCCTGATCAAAGGATCCCGGAGCATGGCCATGGAAACCCTCATTGACCGGTGGCGGACGTCTCTGGATGACACCTCTTCAAGACAGGGAAAGGATTGATTCATGTTTTTCGAATTTTTATATCCCCTTCATGAGCAGTTATCCTTTCTCAATATTTTCCGGTATATCACGTTCCGAACGATTTACGGGGGATTGACCGCCTTTTTGATCTGTTTTTTTCTGGGTCCTGTGGTGATCCGGAAGCTGACTGTCATGCAGATCGGCCAGGTGATCCAGACGGACGGTCCCCAAACCCATCTGGGCAAACAGGGCACGCCCACCATGGGGGGGATCATGATTCTGGTTTCCGTGTTCACTGCCACCATTTTCTGGGGCAACCTGACCAACCACTACATCTTTATTTTACTGCTCACACTGCTGCTGTTCGGGGCCATCGGATTTGTGGATGATTTTCTCATGCAGGTAAAAAAACGAAACATGGGATTCACTGCCAGAGGCAAATTCATCATCCAGATCGCCTGCGGACTGATGATCAGCCTGCTCATTTTTCTCAGCCCGGACTTTACCACCACCTTGACCGTGCCGTTTTTCAAGGATTTTGCACCGGACTTAGGCATCTGGTACATCCCGTTCGCCTGCCTGGTCATCGTGGGGGCCTCCAACGCGGTGAACCTGACCGACGGGCTGGATGGACTGGCCATCGGGCCGGTGATCGTGGCATCGGTCACATATATGTTTTTTGCCTATGTGGCCGGACACATCCAGATTGCCGAATACCTGCATGTCCGCCACATCACCTCCGCCGGTGAAATTTCTGTCATCTGCGCCATTCTGGCCGGGGCCGGCATGGGGTTTTTGTGGTTCAATGCCCACCCGGCCCAGGTCTTTATGGGGGATTCCGGGTCTCTGCCTTTGGGCGCGATTCTGGGTGCCATTGCCGTGGTGGTCAAACAGGAAATCCTGCTGCTGATCGTGGGCGGGCTGTTTGTCATCGAAGCCCTGTCCGTGATCATCCAGGTGAGCTATTTCAAACTGACCCAAGGAAAACGGATCTTCAGAATGGCCCCTTTGCACCATCATTTTGAACTCAAAGGCTGGCATGAATCCAAAGTGATTGTCCGGTTCTGGATCATTGCCATCACCCTGGCCATTTTATCTTTAGGCACGCTGAAAATAAGGTGACTGAACCCATGCAATTACCCCGGACATCCTACATACTGATTTGCGGCCTGGGCCGATCCGGACTGTCCATGGCCCGGTTCCTGGCCGCCCGAGGCTACAGGGTCAAAGCCACGGACGCCGATGCCGCCAAAAAGGTCCATGCATCCGAGCTGCACGCACTGGGCATTGACACACGGATCGGAAGTCACGACTCAGACACCTTTATCCGGGCCGGGGCCATTGTGGTAAGCCCGGGAATCCCCTTGAACATGCCGCATCTGTTGCAGGCAAAAGCCGCCGGCGTGCCGCTGTTCGGTGACCTGGACATCTTTTCTTCATACAACACAACCCCGATCGTGGCCATCACCGGCACCAACGGCAAAACCACGGTCACCACCCTGGTGCGGGACATGCTCGAGGCATCGGGCATATCCACGTTCACCGGAGGCAATATCGGCACACCCCTGGTGGAGTATCTCATGTCGGAAACACCCGCCCGGGTGGTGGTGGCGGAAGTTTCCAGTTTTCAGCTGGATCTGGCCCGCAGGTTCACACCGGAAACCGCGGTGCTGCTCAATATTTCGCCGGACCATTTGGATCGATATGCAGACATGGCTGATTACTGCCGGTCCAAATGGTCGATTTTCAAACACCAGACCCCTGCCCATGCCGCCATTGTCAATGCAGACATGGGTGATACCGGTCATGTCCGGCCGGATATAGCTGCCCGGTTATATGAATTTTCATCCACCCCCGGTACCGTGATCCGCCAGGGGGCCAAAGTGGAAAATCAGGCCCTTCGTCTGATTCTGCCCGAAACCGCAGACGATCATCCGATGCACATCAATTGTGAAAACCGGGTCCGGCTCCCCGGCAGTCACAACCTGGAAAACATTGCGGCCGCGGCCCTGGCAACCCTGTGCGCCGGGGGGAATCTTTCCGGTATTATGGCAGCGGTCAACGCATTCAACGGACTGCCCCACCGCTTGACATTGGTTGCCAAGATCGATGGCATCGAATTTTACAACGATTCCAAAGCCACCAATACCGATGCGGTGATCCGTGCATTGGAATGTTTCACAAAACCGGTGGTCCTGATCCTGGGGGGTCAAGAAAAAGACACGGATTTCACCCTTCTGCAACCGGCCCTCTCACCGGTCCGGCAGATCATTGCCATGGGTGACGCTGCAAGCCATATTCATGAGGTGTTCTCTCCGGTCTTGCAGGTAAAAATGGTATCGGACATGAAAGCGGCAGTCACCGCAGCCCATGCTGCAGCCCGGTCCGGGGACGCGGTACTGCTGTCTCCGGCCTGTGCCAGTTTTGATCTGTTTGACAATTACGCGGCCCGGGGGAATGCATTCATCTGTCATGTTCAGGAACTGGAGACAATGATCCATGGATAACGTTCGGTACGGGCATCCGATTTTCAAGGAAAGACTGCTGCTGTTCCCGGCATTGATGTTGTGCGGCATCGGCATTGTCATGGTCTATTCGGCATCCTCGGCCATTTCCATGCAGAACCACCACACGCTTTTTTATTATTTCCAGCGCCAGATCCTGTTTTTCGGCATCAGCCTGGGCGTCTTGTTTGTGGCCGCCTCTTTTCCCCACCGGTTCTACAATCACCTGGCCTATGTGATTTTGATCACGGCCCTGATCAGCCTGACTGCGGTTCTCATCCCGGGTCTGGGTGTTGAAGCCAATGGCGCGCACCGGTGGCTGGATCTGGGCATGTTCCGATTCCAGCCGGCAGAATTTGCCAAACTGGCGCTGATTTTGTTTCTGGGGTACAGCCTGGCCAAAAAGCAGGCCATGATCACGGATTTTTCCGTCGGATTCATGCCCCATATAATCATCTTTTCCCTGTTTGCCACGTTGATCATTTTTCAACCGGATTTCGGCACCATCGTGGTTTTGGGGATGATCTGCTGGGGGATGATGTTTGTGGCAGGGGTCAAAATATGGCATCTGTTGTGCCCGCTGCCGTTTATCATTCCAGTGGTGTATTTTCTGATTTTCAAGGTGGAATACCGGCTCGCCCGGATCCTGACCTTTCTGGACCCCTGGGATGACCCCTACAATGCCGGATACCAGATCACCCATTCTTTGAAAGCCTTTGGATCCGGCGGGCTGTTCGGTCAGGGCATCGGCCTGGGCATGCAGAAAATGCATTACCTGCCCGAACCCCATACCGATTTTATTTTTTCCATTATCGGGGAGGAACTGGGCTTGATCGGCGTGCTGGGCATATTGACTCTGTATGGCGTCATTCTGGTCCGGGGCTGCCATATTGCCAGACATGCCGACACCGTGTTCGGCGCCATTACCGCCGCCGGGCTCACCCTGTATCTGGCCATTCAGATCATTATCAACATCGGCGTGTCGTTGAGCGTGTTTCCCACCAAAGGGCTGACCCTGCCCTTCATCAGTTATGGCGGCACCTCACTGATCATCAACATGGCGGTGATGGGCATTTTAATGAACATCGGCGCGACCGGTTCCACACCGTCCAAAAAAAAGGGGGCCCAGCCATGACAGACCGCTTCCATGTGCTTATCGCCGGCGGAAAAACAGGTGGACATCTGTTTCCCGGTATTGCCGTGGCCCAGGCCCTTCAACGCAGGCACCCAAAAATTCGGCTCCTGTTTGCGGGCACGGATGCCCCGTTCGAGACCACCACGTTGAACGCGTATGGGTTTGATCATACCGCGGTCTTTTCCCGGCCCCTCAAAGGCCGGTCCCGGTTTCAGAAGCTGAAAGGGCTTGCCGCCATCCTGGTGTCTCTGATCCAGTCATTGTGGCTTGTCTGGCGGTTCAAGCCGGATTTTGTTCTCGGTGTGGGGGGATATTCCTCTTTTGCCGTGGTACTGGCTGCCTGGATTTTGCGGATACCCACCGCCATTCAGGAACAAAATGCCTTCCCCGGCATGACCAACCGGATGCTGGCCCGATTCAGCACTGTGATTTTCACCGCCTTTGAAGACACCCGGGGATTCAGCCGGAACCCCAAAACCCGGGTGACTGGAAACCCGGTCCGGGAACAGGGGCCGCTGGTTCAAACCAAGGGCAACTGGATGAAAGAGATCGATTCAAAAGACTTTGTTCTTCTGGTCACCGGCGGCAGTCAGGGAGCCGCCAGCATCAACCGGGCCGTGATGGACATGGCCCCCCGCATGTCCGGAATGAAAGATTTTTTTATCATCGTTCAAACCGGCAAAGGTCATGACACCGACGTCACAAAAAAATTGCAGTCTTCAGGAATCCGGGCCCGGGTCCAGCCTTTTTTTTCCGACATGCCGTCGCTTCTGAAACAGGCGGATCTGGTGATCTGCCGGGCCGGGGCCGGCACACTGGCTGAACTGGCCGCCAACGGAGTCCCTGCCGTCCTGATTCCCTACCCTTATGCGGCGGATGACCACCAGACCCACAATGCCCGATCCATGGCCGACCACGGTGCCGCCCTGGTCATGGCAGACGAAGAACTGTCCGCAGACATTCTTTACCGGGCGGTCATGGATCTCAAATCCGACCCGGACCGGCTGAAACGAATGTCAAATGCCATGGCAAAACTGGCAAAACCGGATGCAGCCGATCAGATTGCAGCCCATATTTTACCAAGCAAAGGAGTCACACCCCGTGTACCAGACTGATTATCATATTCATTTTGTGGGCATCGGCGGCATTGGCATGAGCGGTATTGCCGAACTGCTCATCAACCTGGGATATACCGTGTCCGGCTCAGATCTCAAACTGTCTTCCATCACCCGGCGCCTGACGGATAAAGGGGCGACCATATACCAGGGGCACAGTAAAAAACAGGTGGGCAATGCAAATGTCCTTGTCGTCTCTTCCGCCATATCCTTGGAAAACCCGGAAGTCGTCCGGGCAAAAGAGCTGACAATTCCCATCATTCCCAGAGCGGAGATGCTGGCGGAACTGATGCGCATCAAGTATGCCATTGCCGTGTCCGGGGCCCACGGGAAAACGTCCACCACGGCCATGATCGCCCAGATCCTCAACACCGCGGGACTGGACCCCACCGTGATCATCGGTGGCCTGCTCATGGGCCTGGACACCAACGCCCTTCACGGGCAGGGGGAGTTTATCGTGGCGGAAGCCGATGAGAGTGACGGCTCGTTTCTTTCATACGCCCCGGCCATTGCCACGGTGACCAACATCGATCTGGAACATCTGGATTATTACAAAGACATTGAAGACATTAAAAACAAATTCGTCCAGTTCATCAATTCCGTGCCGTTTTACGGGGTGGCCATTCTATGCCTGGACAATGAACATGTCCAGAACATTCTGCCCCGGATCACCGTGCGCTACACCACCTTCGGCATGGCAGCCCAGGCCGATCTGCGGGCAAAAAAAATCCGCTTCAATGAAGGCAAAAGCCGGTTCACGGTCATTCGGCAGAACCAGGAACTGGGCACCATTGTCCTCAACCTGGCCGGACAGCACAATATTTCAAACGCCCTGGCCGGGATTGCCACCGCCCTGGAGCTGAAGATCCCTTTTGACACCGTCAAACAGGCCCTGGAGCAGATCAAGGGGGTCAAGCGCCGGCTGGAGATCAAGGGCGAGAAAAAAAAGATGTTGGTCATGGATGATTACGGGCATCATCCCACTGAAATTGTGGCCACCTTGAATGCGGTGCGGGAAAGTTTTCCGGGGCGGCGCCTGGTGGTTGTTTTCCAGCCCCACCGCTATACAAGGACCCGGGCCCTGTTCAATGAATTTTCCCGGGCCTTTTACCAGTCGGATGTATTGATTCTGGTGCCCATTTACGCGGCCAGTGAACCCCCCATCCCTCAGGTCGATTCCGGGCAATTGTGCCAGGGCATCCAGGCGCACGGTCACAAAGATGTCTCCTTTGCCCCGGATTTTACCCAGGCATTGTCCATGATCACCCACAAACTCGAACCCCATGATCTGGTACTCACCCTGGGTGCGGGAGATATCCACACCCTGGGCGAGCAACTGTTGGAGATTTTATAATTTTTTTCACATGACATCTCATTTTGGCATAAACCAGCTGCAGCAGCAATTTCATCTGGAAACCGATGTGTTGATGGCCGCACATACCCGTTTGAACGTCGGGGGACCGGCAGATCTTCTGGCACGGCCCGAAACCCGGCGGGAACTGGTGGACCTGCTGGTAGCGGCCCGAAACGCGTCTGTGCCGGTAACCATCGTGGGAGGCGGGTGCAATCTGCTGGTGTCGGATCAGGGGATCCGGGGACTGGTGGTGGTAACCACACACCTGAAATCGGGTATCCAGACCCGGCCGCATTCCGGCGACCCCGTTCATCTTTTCATGGAAGCCGGCCAGCGGTTGTCCACGGTCTGCAAATATGCCGTAACCCGGGGGCTGGCCGGCCTGGAATTCTGTGCCGGAATTCCGGGGACTGTCGGCGGTGCCGTGATCATGAACGCCGGCACGGCAGACCAGGGCATCGGCAACCGGGTGTACAGCCTGGACGTTCTGGACTTGAACACCCTGCGCATCCACACCCTGAAAAAAGAAAAACTGACGTTTTCTTATCGGCGGTTGCATCTGGACCATCATATGATTGTAGGAATCACCCTGGCCCTGTCACCGGGAGATCCGGCCCGGATCAAACAGAGGCATGAAGCCGTTCTTTTCCGCAAGCAACACACGCAGCCCATGGATCTGCCCAGCGCCGGGTGTTTTTTCAAAAACCCGGATCCGGACCGTCCGGCCGGCAAACTGATCGAAGAGGCCGGGCTCAAGGGAAAAACCATCCATGGTGCTCAGGTATCATCGATCCATGCCAACTATATTGTCAATCTCGGGCATGCCACCTGTCGGGATATTCTGGCACTGACTCAGCACATTCAACAACAGGTGCTGGACCGGTACAACATCGTTCTTGAAACCGAAGTCATCACTACAGGAGAGGGAATGACAAATGAATGAGAAACATGTGCCCAACCGGTACAAAGAACCGGAAAAAGACGTACCCTCCCCGGAAACTGCCAAAAAATCATCCATTTTTTCCATTTTCCTGAAACCGGTGCTGTTCATCTGCATTTTGAGCGTGTCTGCCGTGCTGGTCCATGATGGGGTCGTCCAAAGCCCGTTTTTCACCATTCGTCAGGTCAATATCCAGGGGGAACACCGGGTGAAAAAAGAAGAGATTTTGGACCTGGCCGAACTTTCAGGGCCTGCCAATATTTTCCAGGTCAATCTGCCGATCATGGAAAAACGCATTACGTCCCATCCCTGGATTGCGGCAGCCATGGTGCATCGATCCCTTTTTTCCACTTTGACGATTTCCATTGAAGAGCAGTACCCGCTGGCCATTGTGCGGATTGAAAATTTTCCGGACATGATCATCAATCGGCACGGGGTGCCGTTCAAAGCGTATGAACCGGAAATGGATCAGGATGTGACCCTTCCGGTGATCACCGGCCTGGATCTGACCCGCAGTGACGATTTCTACCATTTTGAGGGGCCGTTATTCAACGCGGTGCTGGATCTTCTCCAGGGACAATACCAGAACAACATCCGTTCCATTCACGGGGATGAACTGGTGGGCATCACCATCCGGGCAACCGGGCTGATCAATCCGCTTCTTGTGCCAAAAAACAGGGCCATATCCATCTGTCTGGGATTTGATGATTTTGACCGGAAACTGCGCAAAGCCCGGCAGATCAGCCAGTACATTCTTGCCAACATTCCCGGAAAAACCCTGTGTGCCATGGATCTGTTCAATCTGGACACGGTCTTTGTGCAAACCGCACACAGGGAAACTTTGCCAGCCAATATAGAAAAGGGGGTCTGACTTTGCAGGTGAATGAAAAAATAGTTGTGGGCCTGGATATCGGAACCACCAAAATCTGTACCGTGGTGGGAGAAATCCTGGATGACGAAATCAATATCATCGGTGTGGGCTCCCATCCGTCCACGGGTCTGCGAAAAGGGTCGGTGGTCAATATTGAATCCACGGTGGATGCCATCAAAAAAGCGGTCCAGGAAGCGGAGCTCATGGCCGGGTGCGACATCTCCTCGGTCTATGCCGGTATTGCCGGCAATCATGTCAAAGGATTCAACAGCCATGGCATTATTGCCATCAAAGGCCGGGAAATCACCCAGAACGATGTGGAACGGGTGATTGACGCGGCCAAAGCCGTGGCCATCCCGGCGGACCGTGAAATTCTCCATGTGATTCCCCAGGAATTTGTCGTGGATGACATGACATCCATCCAGAACCCGGTGGGCATGACCGCCATCCGTCTGGAAGCAAAAATACACATTGTCACCGGGGCGGTCTCTTCGGCCAGAAATCTGGTCAAATGCTGCAACAAGGCCGGTCTTGAAGTCTGTGATATCGTGATGTCCTCACTGGCTTCCGGTCAGGCAGTGCTCAGTGCCGAAGAAAAGGAACTGGGGTGTCTGGTGGCGGATATCGGCGGGGGCATCACGGATCTGGCCCTTTTCAAGGACAACAATCTCAAATTTATTTATGAATTGACTGTGGGCGGTCACAACCTCACCAATGACATATCCATCGGATTGAGAACCCCGTTGCCGGAAGCGGAAAAAATCAAAATCGATCATGGAACCTGCATGCCGGAACATATCCGGAACGGGGCGACCATCGAAGTCCCGGCTGTGGGCGGCCGGGCACCGAAACGATTGTCCAGAGGAATTCTGGCTGAAATTCTGGAACCCCGGGTGGAAGAAATTTTTTCTCTGCTCAAAAAAGAGCTGTTTTCCAACGGGCTGGAGAATGCGTTTCCTGCCGGATTCGTTCTCACCGGAGGCAGTGTGGTGATGGACGGGACCATCGAAATTGCTGAATCGGTCTTCAATGTACCGGTGAGGATCGGAGAACCCGACCGGATCGGCGGGTTGAAAGACATTGTCAGAAACCCGGCCTATGCCACCGGCGTGGGCCTGGTTATTTTCGGGGCCACGGCCGCCTGTGATTTGCCCGCGGCAGAGCCGGTCAAGCCCGGGTTAAGACCTGCAATCACGCGAATGAAACAATGGTTTAAAGATATTTTATAAACAACTCATCAGGGAGGTGGACATGAATTTTTCTTTTGTGGAAAGTAACGCGTCAGCAAAAATCAAGGTGATCGGTGTCGGCGGGGCCGGCGGGAACGCGGTCAACAACATGATCGATGCCAATCTGCAGGGCGTGAAATTCATCGTGGCGAACACGGATTCCCAGGCCCTTGAAACGTCCAATGCGGAAATCAAGATTCAGCTGGGAAAATCCCTTACCGAAGGACTCGGGGCCGGTGCGGATCCGAACATCGGCAGAGAAGCGGCCCTGGAAAGCATGGATGAACTCCGGGAATCGCTGGAAGGAAGCCACATGGTGTTTATCACGGCCGGTTTCGGAGGTGGTACCGGTACCGGAGCTGCGCCGGTGATTGCGGAAATTTGCAAGGACTTAGGCATTCTCACGGTTGCCGTGGCGTCCAAGCCGTTTTCCTTTGAAGGCAAAAAACGGGAACGCCAGGCCCTGGACGGACTGGAAAAACTCCATGGCATCACCGACACCGTTATCACCATTCCCAATGACCGGCTTCGAGGCATCGCGCCCAAAGGTGCCAGAATGGTGGATATGTTCATCAAGGCGGACGAGATTCTTCACCATTCCGTCAAAGGGATCACCGATCTGATCATGATGCCCGGTCACGTGAACCTGGACTTTGCCGATGTCAAAACCACCATGCAGAAAGCCGGCAAAGCCCTGATGGGAATCGGCATCGCCACGGGTGAAAACCGGGCCACGGAAGCGGCGGAAAAAGCCATTTCCCATCCCCTGCTGGAAGATATTTCCATCTCCGGCGCCAAAGGGGTGCTCATGAACATCACGTCTTCCTCCGACCTGACCCTGGACGAGATGACCGAAGCGTCGGACCGGATCTTCCAGGAAGTGGGAGAAGCCGCCGAAATCATCTGGGGACAGACCTTTGACGAAACACTGGGAGATGAAATCCGGATCACGGTGATTGCCACGGGCATCGGTTCCCAGGAACCGGAACTGGCCGAAAACATGCACCGGTTCGAACCCCAGGCAGCGCCGGTCCCGCCACAGGGATATACGGGTCAGCCGGCCCGGAACCAGGCAGCGGCCCAGCCTCGTCCGAACACGTTCGAAAATTTGGCAGATCCCATTGCCCGGGGCCGGGTGCGGACCCCCACCGATGAAGAACTGGCCAGCTGGAACGAATCCGAAAACCCGGTCCGGGTCACCCACCGGCGGGTGGTGGGCGGAGAGGACATGGTATCCCCCTACACGGATACTGCGTTTGACAACGACAACCTGGAGGTGCCCACTTTTTTGAGAAGGAAAGCCGACTGAGTTGTCGTCACCGTCCTCCAGACCGTCTCGGCCTCCTCCGGCTGAAAAGGGGATCATCATCAAGCAGGGAAAGGGATTGACCCGGGTGGGCCTGGTCTATCCCAACACCTACCGAACCGGCATGTCCAACTTAGGGTTTCAGCGGGTGTACCACCTGATCAACCAGGAACCCGACATTGCCTGTGAACGGATCTTTCTGCCGGCGCCCGGACAAAAACATGCGGCAGTGATCAGCTGTGAAACCGGGCAGCCCCTGCAACGGTTTGATATCATCTTGTTTTCCATCTCTTTTGAAAACGATTATATCCATCTGGTTGACATCCTCAGACAAGCAGGCATCCCGCCGCGGTCATCCGATCGACACCACCTCCATCCCCTGGTGGCCGCGGGCGGGGTGGCCTGTTTTCTGAACCCGGAACCGATCGCCCCTTTCATGGATTTTTTTCTGCTGGGAGAAGCGGAGTGCCTGATCAACGAATTTTTCGGGCTGTTTCATCGATATTCCCATCGAACCGATCTGCTGGCTTTTCTGGAAACCGATCTGCCCGGGGCCTATGTACCGAACCGGCATCCGCCGTTTTCCGAAAAAAAAATACCGGTCCGGTTTCTGGAAAACCTGGATCACATCCAGACCCATACCTGTGTGCTGACGTCGCACACCGCTTTCAAAGACAAATTTCTGGTGGAAATACTCAAAGGCTGTCCCCATGGATGCCGGTTCTGTACGGCCGGGTTCATTTACCGCCCGCCCCGGATCTATCCCAAAGAAAATGTATTGAACGCCATGGACAAGGCCGCTGGAAACACCAGGAAAATCGGTCTGGTAAGTTCCGCCATCCTGGATCATCCCGATATTGCCGACATCTGTCAATATGGCACGGACCACGGATTTTCTCTGTCGTTTTCTTCTCTGCGGGCCGACAAACTTGACGGGACCATGATCGATCTGCTGAGCCGTTCCCGGGTCAAAACCGCCACCATTGCCCCGGAGGCCGGATCTGAACGCATGCGCCGTGTCATCAACAAAAAAATGACCCGGACCGATATTTTCCAGGCCGTGGAAAAACTGGTGGCAAAAGACATCTTGAACCTGCGGCTGTATTTCATGATCGGTCTGCCCTTTGAAACCGATACCGATGTTCAGGCGATTGTCGACCTGACCCGGGAGATCAAGGAACGGTTTTTGACTGTTTCCAGAAAACAAAAACGCATGGGCACCATCACCCTGAGCATCAACGCCTTCATTCCCAAGCCGGCCACCCCGTTTCAATGGGCGTGTCTGGCCGATGATGCCACGCTCAAACACCGGATGGGTATCCTCCGGCAGGGTCTGAAACAAACACCCAATGTCATCGTGAATCTGCCTTCGGTGAAAACCGCAAAAATCAGCGCGCTTTTGTCTTTGGGTGACCGGAACACAGCGGATGTGATAGAAACCGCCTGTGACCATGGATGGGCGTATGCATTGAGACGTCATGCAGACCATTGCCGGCAGATCATTCATACTGAAACATCGGTACCCGACCTGTCCGAGGATTCCGCTGCCGGTTCTTTGCCCGCCGGGCCGCCCCTGCCCTGGCATTTTCTGGATTCAGGTCTCTTTGAACCGTTTCTGGCAAAAGAGTGGCACCGGGCCGAACAGGAAACACAGTCGGCCTCCTGCCCCATGATCCGCTGCGACCAGTGCCGGGTATGCAGGACCTGAAATTTACAGGGTGACTCAGACAGTCCGTCAGCAACCTACCCTCCACCGGGGGCTCCCATCGTGCAAGAAGGACACCTGCCCAAGGTCTGTCCACCATATCAGCGACTAGTGCCGGGGGGTCTCTGTGGGTTGAATCCCATTCTGACGCGTTTGCTACAGGGAGTTGGGCATGCGGAGCGTCAAGAACGGCAAACTGTTTGAGGACATACCTGCCCGCAGTTTTTGCCGTTCAGCGAAGCATGCCCTACTCCCTGTCAAACGCGGCAGAGGGTGACACCCACAGAGACCCCCCGGCACGGGTCTTCTGACCCGCTGCTTTTCCTCGATTCAGGCCGCTTGACCTGTCGATACCTCTCAACATGGGTTGTTTGACCCGCCGGTACCGTCATGGACAAACGCCTGGTGGATCAGGCCGTGGCCGCCGCGATCCAGGCCGGCGATCCTGCCCTCGAAATAAAGCACACTCAGGGGTCATCGATACATGGCCTCGATGATGTCCTTGAAGGTATCATGGACGATCTTGCGCTTGATCTTCATGGTGGGCGTCACCTCACCGTCCTCCTCGTACAGTCGCTTGGGCAGGATGGTGAATTTTCGGATGTTTTCGACCCGGGCCAGGGTCTGGTTCACCGCGGCCACCTCTTTGTCGATGAGATCGATCACCCGGTGGCTCCGTGTCAGATCCCGGTAGGTGGAAAACTGGATTTTGTGATCCTGGGCATATTTGGCCACATTGTCCTCATCGATCATGATCAGGCAGGTCAAATATTTTCTGCGGTCTCCGATCACCACGGCATCATTGATATAAATACTGGCCTTGAGCTTGTTTTCAATGTACTGGGGGGTGATGTTCTTGCCCCCGGCCGTGACAATGATATCTTTTTTCCGGTCCGTGATCCGTAAAAACCCGTCTGCATCCAGTTCTCCCACATCCCCGGTGAGCAGCCACCCGTCTTTGAGGGTCTGGGCCGTGGCGTCTTCGCCTTTGTAATATCCCTTGAACACCCCGGGGGATCTCACCAGTATTTCCCCGTCTTCGGCAATTTTCATTTCCGTGCCGGGCAGGGCCTGGCCCACAGTGCCGAATCGGACCCGGCCTTCCGGGGACAGGGTGGTGACTCCGGTGCCTTCGGTCTGGCCGTATCCTTCGATCAGGTTCATGCCGATGGACTGGAAAAAACGCAGCACCTCCTGGGAGATGGGCGCGGCCCCGGAGTAGGCCACCCGGATCCGCTCAAACCCGAGCCGTTCTCTGAGTTTTCTGAACACGGCCAGGTTTGCCAGGAAAAACAGGCCCCGCAGCCTCAAGGGTACGGGCTCGAAATTCATGACCCGGTCGGCCCGGCGCTCTCCGATGGCCAGGGCCGTCCGGAACACGGCCCGCTTGAACCAGTCGGCATCCGCCATCTTGATCATGACATTGGAATAATATTTTTCCCATATCCGGGGCACGGCATACCCCACGGTGGGCGAGACCTCCATCATGTTCTGCATCACAGTGTCCGGCTTTTCCACAAAATTGACGGTATAGGCATACCGGATCTGGATGAACACGGTGAACAGCCGTTCAAAAATATGGCACAACGGCAGAAAGGACAACACCTGGTCCGTGTCATCCACCGGGTTGGTGGCAGCCACGGCATCGGCCATCCAGGTGACATTGCCGTGGGACAGCATGGCGCCCTTGGGCGGACCGGTGGTACCCGATGTATAGATGATCACGGCCGTGTCTTCAAGTGTCACCGCTTCCCCCATCCGGGTAAACAGGACCGGGTCGTTTTGACGGGCCGCCTCCCCTTTTTCCAGAAGTTCGTCAAAGGTGAGGACCATGGGATCGGAAAACCGGGTCAACCCCCGGGTATCCCAGACAATCACCTGTTCAAGCCCGGGTACGTCGTCCCGAAAGTTGAGCCATTTGTCCAGCTGTTCCTCGTTTTCCACAAACAAAAATTTTGCGTCAGAATGGGACACCACATACGCCACCTGCTGCCAGGCATTGGTGGCATAAATCCCTGCGGACACCCCTCCCACACACTGGATGCCCAGATCGGCCACCACCCATTCCACGGCATTGTCGCCGATGATACAGGCGGTATCCCCTTTTTCAAGTCCCATGGACACCAGGGCACACCCGATTTTTTCCACCTGGTCGTAAAACTGATCAAATGTCAGATCATGCCACAGCCCCAGCGTCTTGTACCGCAGCGCGGTTTGATCCCGGTTCTTCTCCACAGTCCGGGCAAACACCCGGGGCACGGTCTGCAACGGCGTATGATTCATCGCCATGCCTTTTTGCGTTTCCATCGCTGATACCCTTTGGCCGATGTTTCGGATTTAATGCCCAGGTAGAACTCCTGTACATCCTTGTCATGTAACAGGTCTTCGGATCTGCCTTTCATCACGAACCGGCCGTTTTCCAGAATCAGGCCTGTGTGGGAGATGGACAACGCCATGCGGGCGTTCTGTTCCACCAGCAGAATGGTGGTGCCTTTCCGGTTGATCTGCCCGATGATGGAAAAGATCTCTTTCACCAGGATGGGGGACAGCCCCAGGGACGGCTCATCCAGAATCAGCAGCTTCGGGTTGAGCATCAGGGCCCGGCCCATGGCAAGCATCTGCTGCTCCCCGCCGGAGAGGGTGCCGGCCCACTGGTGGGTCCGTTCCGCCAGTACCGGGAAATAGGTGAACACCTGTTCCATGTCCCGGCGCACCGCACTCCGGCCGGCGCGGGTAAAGGCCCCCATGGTCAGGTGTTCCAGCACCGTGAGTTCCTCGAAAATCTCCCGGCCCTCGGGTACATAGGCGATGCCCTGCCGAACGATCCGGTCCGTGTCCCATCCCTGGATAGGCTTGCCGTCATACTCGATGATCCCCTTGTCGGGCTGATCATCGATCAGGCCCATGACCGTTTTGAGAATGGTGGATTTACCGGCCCCGTTGGTGCCCAGGATGGCGGTGATACTGCCTTCCTCCACGGTGAAGGACGCACCCCGGATGGCATACACCAGCCCGTAGTAAGTCTCAATGTTCTTGACCGCCAGCAGATGGGACATCCGGCTCCTCCTCTCCGATATAGGCTTTTCGCACCTCTTTGTTCTGCTGCACCGATTCAGGCGTGCCCAGGGTGACGGGCTGGCCGAAATTGATGGCCAGCACCCGGTTGGAAATATCCATGACCAGCTTCATGTCATGCTCGATGAGCAGAATGGTGATGCCTAAGTCATCCTGGATATCCTTGATCCAGAAAATCATGTCCTGCTTTTCTTCCTGGTTCATGCCGGCACAGGGTTCGTCCAGCAGCAGCAGCCGGGGTTCCAGGGCCAGTGCCCGGGCCAGTTCGATGAGCTTCTGGGTGCCGTAGGGCAGAGCCCCCACAGGAATGTCCCGCACGTTCTGCAGTTCCAGCAGGTCAATGATCTGCTCTACCCTTTCTCTGTGCCGGATCTCCTCTCTGGCGGCAAAAGACCGGCGGCCCCACATGGATATGCCCCGGAACAGGCCGGTTTTCATGTGAATATGCCGTCCCAGCATGATATTTTCCATGGTGTTCATATGGGAAAACAGCTCGATGTTCTGGAAGGTCCTGGCGATTCCCAGCCGGGCGATGGCATGGGGGGTTTTCTTTTCGACGGCAGTCCCTTCAAACCGGATCGATCCGGTATCGGGCCGGTACAGCCCGGAAATACAGTTGAACAGGGTGGTTTTTCCGGCACCGTTGGGACCGATCACGGAAAATATCTCCCCCTGTGCCATGGAAAAACTGATATCCTGCAATGCCTTGATGCCGCCAAAGGAGATGAACAGGTTGGAAACGGTCAGAAAATCCGAAGTCATAAAATCGGGCTCCACGGTTCAGGGTCGCAGCCGCCCTGTTGCCGGCACTTTTCGGCAGCAGGGCGGCAAACAGTTTACTCCAGGGTGATCCAGTCGGTCAAACGTTTCGCTTTACCGCCTTCCAGGCATTTGACCAGAAAGGTCTGGCGGGTGCCCTGGCGGGAATACATGTCATCCGGATCGAACGGCTTGAAATTCACTTCCGGCCCGATCCCCTTGAATCCGGAAATCTTTTCCATCTCCGCCACAAACCTTTCCCGGGTCAGGTCGGGTCCGGCATTTTTCAGCGCCTCGACCATGGGTTCGATAAAAATAATGCCGGCCGCATAAAACATGCCCCAGCGCTCCTCTTTGGCAGCGAACTGCTCGAACACATCCTTTTTGTACTGCTGCATCTGGGGGTGATCCGAATCCGGGAGTTCCCCGAACGTGGCACAGATCACGCCTTCCCACAGCCCCTTGGAAATATGGGTCATCAGCGGAAAATCGGAACAGGTGCTGGTGCTCATGAACTGGGGGGCGAAATTCATGGCCTTGGCCGTGCCCACGATGCGCACTGCATGGCTCACCGTGGTCCACAGCAGCACCATGTCTGCATCGGCTTTTCTCAGTTTCATCACATGGGGTTTCATGTCTGAATCGCTTTTTTCCACGGGCACCTGGGCCACCGTCTCCATGCCATGAACTTTCAATTCCTCGATGGCGCCCCGCAGGCCGTTCTTTCCGTATTCATCATTCAGATAGGCCACGGCCACCCGTTTTTTGCCCATCTCTTCCACGGCATACCCCACCAGGGCCCGGGCTTCGTTGTAATACAGCGGATAGACCCCGAACAGATATTTTTGCGGCGGCGATACCCAGTGCAGGGATCCGGCTGCCGGCCCTACCCAGGGAATTTTTCTTTCCATGAGATAATCTTTGACCGCCAGGCCCGGTGACGTCCCCACACCCGAAGCCCAGGCAAAAATTCCGGTCCCCTCCTGGAGCTCTTTGACCCCGGCCAGGGTTTTGGCCGGGTTGTACCCGTCATCAAACATATGGTACACGAGTTTACGGCCATGGATCCCACCCGTTGAATTGATCCATTTAAAATAATCCCCGGTACCCCGGGCCACCGATCCCCAGGCCGCGGCCGGGCCGGTCTGGGGGCCCCACTGACCGATGTGGATTTCAGTGTCGGTCACCCCTTCCTCACTCCAGGCCAGTGACACAGACATCAGCAGAAACACCATACACCCGAACAATACCATCAAGCCTTTTTTCATGACATCCTCCTTTGTATCGGTTGTGAGGTCGTTTGTGCGGGACCACAACAGGCCAATAAGCCAATCCCGACCCCGCCCGGCCTCTTTTTTTACACTTTCTTCACGTAATGCCTGGCAAACAGGCCGCTGGGTTTGAAACAGAGCACCAGCACAATGATGGCAAAGGCCACCACGGATTTGAATTCAATGGACACATATCCGCCGAACAGGTTCTCGATGATCCCCAGCAGATAGGCGGCCGCCACGGCCCCGGGCAGGGAGGTCATGCCCCCCATGACCGCGGCCGCAAACCCTTTGAGCATGGGGTCCCACATCATGAACGGATGCATGATCACCGGGGATATCAACAGCCCGGCCGTGGCCCCCACCACCGATGAAATCGCCCAGGTCATCATCATGATCCGGTTGGTGCGGACCCCCACAATCTTTGCTGCCACCGCATTCTGCTGGGTCGCTTTCATGGCCAGTCCCAGCCGGGTGAATCTGAAGAAAAAAAACAGCAGACACATCAGAACCAGGGCCGATACCAGGGTCAACACCTCCAGTTTGGCAATGAAGAGATCACCGATGATAAAACTGTCATAAGGGCCGATGGGAAAAGGCATGGTTTTCTGCTCCGCCCCGAATTTCCAGGAAACCAGCCCCAGCAGGATCATTTCCAGTCCGATGGTGATGACAATGGTGCCCAGAATGTTGGGATCTTTGGCCCTCCTGAGCACGGCGAACTCCAGGAACGCCCCCAGGAATGCGGCAAACACCAGGGCCAGACAGAACGCCAGCCAGACCGGATAGCTGAATGCCGTGAGCAGCATCATGGTGAAAAATGAGGTCGCCAGGGCCATCTCTCCCTGGGCGAAATTGGGGACCTCGGAGGTCTTGTAAATGATCACCATGGCAAGCCCCATGAGTGCGTAAGAACTGCCCACTGCCACACCGCTGACAACCATCTGCAAAAAATCAATCATACCCGCTTCCTTTCCCACACACCATCCATCCTCTGATACCCGACCCCCCAACCTGAAAAAAGACCTGAAAAAAAGCCGGCCCCGGCCCTGGTTATCAAAACGGCCAGGTCCGCCAGTACCGTTTGGTTCTCAGCCATACCCCGTAAAGCCCCAGGGGCTCGAACAGCATGATGGCCACCATGATGGAACCGAACACGATATACTGAATATTGGACACCCCGGTGATGGAAAACCAGGATTTGGACAGGGTTTCCAGCCAGTCTCCCAGCAGGGGGATGTTCAGGATATTTCTGAGTTTCAGATCCAGCCAGCACAGCAGGCCGGCCCCCACCACCGGCCCCACCAGAGACCCCAGGCCCCCCACCACCACCATGGCCAGAAACATGATGGACATCATCAAAGTAAAGATTTCCGGTTCGATGAACCGGAGGACAAACGCATAGAGACCACCGCCGATGCCGGCGTAAAATGCGGACACGGCAAAGGCCAGGGTTTTGTAGAACACGATGTTCACGCCCATGGTCTGGGCCGCGATATCCGCATCCCGGATCGCAATGAAAGCCCGGCCCACCCGGGTCTTGATCAGGCTTCGCATGCCCAGCAGCAGCAGCACCGTGATTCC
Source organism: Desulfotignum sp. (assembly GCA_011389555.1). Lineage (GTDB taxonomy): Bacteria > Desulfobacterota > Desulfobacteria > Desulfobacterales > Desulfobacteraceae > Desulfotignum. The sequence goes on from JAABUD010000237.1 coordinate 61,804, forward strand.
GATCAGAAGAAAATAAAACTGCCGGTCCGTGTCCACCGCCCAGGGGCCGATGACCAGATCCGGTGCATGGAGCCCTTCTCTGCCGCCGAACAGTTCCAGGCGCCCAATCACCTGGGTGATGGTCAGCCCGAATCCCAGTGTGGCGATAGCCAGGTAAGGGCCTTCCAGGCGCAGGGCCGGCAGGCCCAGGAGAAACCCGAATCCGGCCGCCACCAGTCCGGCGCAGGGCAGTGCCACAAGAAAGGGTAACCCGGCGCTGGTCATGAGAATCACCGTGCCATAGGCCCCGATGGCAAAAAAACCGGCATGGCCCAGGCTGATCTGCCCCGTATATCCCACCAGCAGGTTCAGGCCGACGGCCACAATGATGTTGATGGCGATATAGTTGGCCACATACACGTAATAATTGCTGACAACAAAAGGAAACATCAGAAGCGTCACCATGAGCACGGCCAGCCAGAACAAAACCACCGGCGACGTGACAAGCTGAACATCTTCATAATAATCGCGCTTCATATCCATGGGCCACACTCCCTGAAGGGTAATCCGCTCGTTCGGCAAACTTGTCCTATACTCTTATGGGTTTCACCGGTTGTTTGTCAAGAAGAAAAAAAAATGACCGGGATCCGGCATTTATGTGCTTGACTTAATGATCCAGATATGGTTTAGCTCAATAAACTTAACGGAGCGTTTCACATGAATTACCGCATCACAGACAGACCCTGTTACTATTTCTGGTATTATTATACAGAACTGCCTGGGCTGCGATAAACCAACACTTCATATCAAACAAAAAGCCGCAGGCACTCACACCGTCTGCGGCTTTTTGCATTTCAAGGGCTTTGGGCGGCAGGGTTCTGATGACCGGCAAAGGAGACCGCCATGAAAAAGACCTTTGACATCCACGTAAAAGAGTTCAAACCCCTGATATCCCCCACAAAGATGAAGCAGGTTCTGCCATTGACGGAGGGGGCCGTTCAAACGGTTGTTTCCGGCCGAAAAGAGGTCGTGGATATTCTGACGGGACACGACGAACGCCTGCTGGTCATTGCCGGACCCTGTTCCATCCATGATCCGGAAGCGGCCCTGGAATACGCGCAAAAAATGATGGCACTGCGCCGGGAAGTATCCGATAAAATCAACCTGATCATGCGGGTATATTTTGAGAAACCCCGCACCACCGTGGGGTGGAAAGGACTGATCAACGATCCGTTTCTGGATGCCTCTTTCAATGTCAATGCCGGCCTGGAGAGTGCCAGAAAACTGCTCATCGATATCAATGACACAGGACTGCCCACGGCCACGGAAATACTGGACCCCATCACTCCTCAGTATATTGCCGGGCTGCTCGCCTGGGTGGCCATCGGGGCCCGGACCACCGAGTCCCAGACCCACCGGGAAATGGCATCGGGCCTGTCCATGCCCGTGGGGTTCAAGAACAGCACAGACGGGCGGATTTCAGCGGCCGTCAACGCCATTCAGGCAGCCGGATCTCCCCAGCATTTTCTGGGCATTGACCCGGACGGCCGGTCCGCAGTGGTTTCCACCCGGGGCAACCCGTTCTGCCACCTGGTTCTGCGGGGCGGCGGCACACCGAACTATGATCCGGTGTCCGTGGGACGGGCCCAGGCCATTCTTCAGCACAAACACCTGTCGGACGGCCTGATCATTGACTGTTCCCATGACAATTCCGGCCAGAAACATACGGGTCAGGCATTTGTGTTCAAAAGCGCACTGGACCAGCGGCTTGAAGGCAATTCCGGTATCCGGGGCCTGATGCTGGAAAGCAACCTGTTTGAAGGCCGCCAGAACTGCCCCGGGGACCGGTGTGCCCTTGAGTACGGGGTATCCATCACGGATGAATGCATCTCATGGCAGACGACCACCCAATTGATCCGGTGCGCTTACAGCCGGTTGTGACTGTTGTTTCCGGTGCTCAGGCATCCACTGATGCGGCTTTCAACTGTCCGGAGATGCACTGCACCAGCATCAGGGAAATGACACTCAATCCCGCCCCGGCAAAAAAAGGGATCCGGTAGTCGATCAGCCAGAGCAGCCCGCCCACTGCCGGGAGCACCACCGCTGCGACATGATTGATGGTGAACCCCATGGCCATGCTGGGAGCGATATCCCGGGGATCGGCAATTTTCTGGAAAAAGGTGTTGATGGCAATGGCGAAATTGAAAAATATATGGTCCAGGACATAGAGCCCCCCGGCCACCCACGCAGACTCCACCAGGGCATAGGAGACAAAAATGAGAACCAGGGCCAGGTATTCCAGGCTCAGCATCCTGCGTTCCCCGAACCAGACAATGCATTTGCCGATAAACGGGCTCAAGAAATAGTTGATACTGTTGTTGATGAGGAAAAGAACGGCAATCCCCTGGACAGAGTATTCAAATTTTTTCACCAGCAGAAACACGGCAAACGCCATAAAGATCTGCCGCCGTGCCCCGGCCATGAAGGTCAGGGCATAATACAGCCAGTACCGTTTTTTAAAAATCAGTTTTTTGTGCTGCGGTATCATCTCCTCGGACACGGGGTTCCGGGTGAACGCCCACAGCCCGACCCCCGCCACCAATGCGCCGAACAGCCCATACAGCTGAGAAAAGGAAAGAAACATCACCAGAACGAACACCACGCCGCCGGCAACCATACTGCTTAAAGCGGCATAGCTTCTGAGTTTCCCAAACACCGCCGGCGCCACGGCTTTGTCAAAATACTGCAATCCAAGTGACTGGTAGGTGGTTTCATAATAATGGAATCCGAAACTCATCACCAGGGTGGTCAAAATCAGCCCCATGAAACTGGGAAGCATGCCGGTAGCGGCCAGCCCGGCGCCTAAAAGCAGCACGGACAGGGCCGACAACCGGTGTTCTTTGAGAATCAGCAGCACGTAGACCACCAGCAGGGCCAGAAATCCGGGAATTTCCCGGATCGACTGGATCACACCCACATGGTGTCCGTCCAGATGAACCACGTTGACCGCAAAATTGTCAAACAGGGTCTGCCACACGTGCAGCCCTCCGGAAACCGTGATGGTGAGCACCATCAGGTAGATATACATGGGGTTGTGAATCACTGTTTGTTTCATGTTTGCTGCCTGTACTGTGGCCGCCTTTTTAGACAGGCTGACCCAAAATCAGTTGTTTCCATGCCCGGTGAGCAGTTTCCGGATTGATATTTGCCAGTGCTGCTGCCCCACGAATGAAATCGGGGGGGGGATCCACGTCGAACTTGAACTTTTGCCCGGAATAGGGATGGCGGAACGCGATCTGCCAGGCATGGAGCATGTGCCGGGGGTATGTCTGCCGGCCGGTTCGATGTCTGCGAAATTGATAGGTGCGGTCTCCGAGAAGCGGATGTTCCATATCGTAAAAATGGACCCGGATCTGATGGGTTCGGCCGGTATGAAGCTGTACCGACACCAGACAGGCGTGGTCGAACCGCTGAAGCACCTGCCACCCGGTCCGGGCATGCCTGCCGGTATCCAAATTCACACTCATTCGCTTGCGATCGGTTGGATGGCGGCCGATGGGACGATCCACTTCACCGGTCAAAGGCAGATTTCTTCCGGACACCAGTGCCAGATAGGTTTTTTTCACCCGGTGATATTTGAACTCTTTTTGCAGAAAATCCAGACTGTGATCGGTCCGTGCCACAAGGATCAATCCGCTGGTATCCTTGTCCAGTCGATGAACGATGCCGGGGCGGGACGGGTCGGTTCCGACCTGCCCCAGGTCCGGAAAATGGTGAATCAGCCGGTTCACCAGAGTGCGGTCATCATGACCCGCACCAGGATGGACCACCAGGCCGGCCGGTTTGTTCAATACGATAATATGAGGATCCGCATACACCACATCCAGGGGCTGTGACTCCGGTTCCACCGTTATGCCGGCAGTCTCCAAATGAATCTCGCCGGTGACACGGTCCCCGTTTTTCACCCGATACCCCGGGCGCTTGCGTTGCCCTGACACGCAAACCTCTTTGTTGTGTATGGCCGCAACGGCCCGGGATCTCGAACATGCCGGCACGGCTTGCGCCACAACGGTATCCAGACGCTGTCCTGCAAAAGGCAAAGAAATGATAACATCGATTTTCATGGGCGGATAAAAGAAAAACCGGCGTATGGAATCCACCCGCCGGTTCATCGTTCACAAATTGAATATCAGGTTATTGAAACAGGTTTTCGATTTCCTTCATCATGGATATTTCATCCATATCCTTTGCCGTGGATAACTCCTGAACCAGCAGGTTCTGAGCCGTATCCAACAGCTTGCGTTCACCGAATGACAGGTCTTTTTCCAGCTTGAGCTGAAACAGGTCCCGGAAGACCTCCGCCACATCATAGATGGAACCGGTCTTTATTTTATCCATATATTCTCTGTACCGACGGTTCCAGGTCTGATTGTCCCCATTGTGAACCTTTTCCTGCATCACCTTGTAGACTTCGGGAATCTCGTTTTCCGGAATCACCTCCCGCAATCCCACCGATTCGACATTGGAGGTGGGAATCATGATAACCATGCCGTTTTCCACAATTTTCATCATGTAGAAGTTCATGGTATCCCCATTGATCTCCTTGCTTTCAATGGACTCGATACAGCCTACGCCATGTGCCGGATAAACAGCCAGATCCCCTTTTTCAAATTCTTTTTTGGTTGATGTGTTCACCTTAGCCATTGTGTTTTTGGATTTTTCACCCATTGGATAACCCACCTTGATATATTTACAATTTGCCTATCCTTGAATATATAGACATAACATAACAAGATTGTCAATGAAAAAATTGCGGGTGTATCACGGGTCATCGCCTGGAATTGACCTGATTCATGGCCTGGACAACCCCGCGGGAAAGAATGAGCCGGCAGGCTGCCACCGCATCTTTGACCACCTGATCCAGGCCGTCCTGCTCTTCCGGGGTAAACGCACCCAAAACATGACCGGTCACACGGGTTGCCGTGCCGGGATGCCCCACGCCCACCCGCACCCGGATGAAATCTTTGCTGCCCAACGCATCCACAATGGATTTGATGCCGTTGTGCCCTCCGGATCCCCGGCCCTGAACGATTTTAAGCAACCCAAAAGGCAGATCCATATCATCATGGACAACGATGATGTCATTCACTGAAATGTTGAAATAAGCGGAAAATTTCTGGAGGGGGAGCCCGCTCCGATTCATGTACGAAAGGGGTTTGACCAGAAACACGTCCTGACCGGAAAGCGTTGTCCGGGTGAAGGTTGCGTCAAACCGGGTTTTGCTGAACTCGGTTTCGGCGTGATCTGCCATGGCCTGAACCACCAGAAAGCCGATGTTATGACGGGTCCGGGAATAGGTTTCGCCCGGGTTTCCCAGACCCGCTATCAATGTAAAGCGCGTGGATGCCATAATCCATGCAACACGCTATTGAGTGGTTTCAGCAGCGGCATCCTCGTCAGCCGTCTCAGCCATTTCCTCTTCATCCAGCAATTCGTCTTCTTCGGCCACATCTTCCTCTTCTTCTGCAGCCGGCGGAACCACCGTGAGCACGGTGAAATTGACATCATGCGGAATCTGCACCTCTTCTCCGAGATCGATCTCTTCCACATGAACCGCATCCCCGATATCCAGGTGGGTGACATCGATTTCAATCCGTTCCGGTGTGTCGGCCGGTTTGCAGATCACTTCCAGTTCGCGCCGAATGATCTGGAGCATGCCGCCACCGTCCTTGACGCCTATGCTTGTACCGAGAATCTCCACCGGGACAGATACCGTTACCTGGGTATCCATATCGATCTGCTGAAAATCCGCATGCAGGTATTCAATCCCGAAAGGGTCCATCTGCAGTTCCTTGAGCATCACCACCTTGGCCTGGGGGACATCTCCCTGGATTTTCAAGTTCAGAAAAAGACCGGAAACTCCCCTGTCCCGGATGATTTTGTCAAATTCACTGGTGTCCAGGCTGACAACCAAAGGGGTCATTTTGGGCCCGTACACCACTCCTGGAAGCATTTTTTCCTGACGGATTCGTCTGGCGGCACCTTTGCCACGGATTTTTCTTTCCGTGGCGTTCAATTTAATCAGATCCAATGTATTTTCCTCCATAGCCGCTGTTTTGTCAGCTGAACAAAAAACAGCGTGTTAAAAACTTTGATAATTGATGAAAAATCGTTTCAAATAAATAAAGAGTTCACCGAGTCGCCTCTGTAACTGCGCATAATGGCTTCACCCACCAGCTTGGCAATGGAAAGGGTTTGAATCTTTTCACATTCCTGGGCTTTGGATGACAAGGGGATCGTATCCGTGGCAACCAGTGTATTCAGTGATGACCGGGTGATCCTGTCGATGGCCGGGCCGGACAGAACCGGATGGGTACAATAGGCATGCACCTGCCGGGCGCCTTTTTCACGGATAACGCCGGCCGCTTCGGTCAAGGTGCCGGCGGTGTCCACCATATCATCGATGACAATGGCAATCTTGTCTTTGACATCGCCGATGATGGCCATGGCCCGGGCCTGATTGGGAGCGCTTCGGCGTTTGTCCACGATCGCCAGACTGGAATGCAGCCGTTTGGCATATGCCCTGGCCCGTTCCACACCGCCGGCGTCCGGTGAGACCACCACCAGATTTTCTGGATACCGGGTCTTGATGTCATCGATGATGATGGGGGCGGCATACAGATTGTCCACGGGCACACTGAAAAAGCCCTGAATCTGACCGGCATGCAGATCCATGGTGATCACGCGGTCCACCCCGGTGTTTTCCAGAAGGTCCGCCACCATTTTGGCGGAAATCGGCACCCGGGGCGACACTTTTTTGTCCTGGCGGGCATAACCGAAATAGGGGATCACCGCCGTGATCCGGCTGGCGGACGAGCGTTTGAATGCATCGATTAACAGCAGCAGTTCCACCAGATGATCATTCACCGGATTGCAGGTGGATTGTATGACATAGATTTCCTGCTTTCTGACATTTTCATGAATTTCAACCTGTATTTCTCCATCACTGAACCGGTTGACCTTCAATTTTCCCAGGGGTTTTGCCAGATACTCAGAAATCCGGTCGCACAACTGCGGATTTGAATTACCCGCAAATATTGACAGCCCGCTCATAACAACTCTCTTTTACAATGTTAGGGTCTTTTTTTGTCCTCAGTAAATTTGGCTGGGGCGAGAGGACTCGAACCTCTGAATGCAGGGATCAAAACCCTGTGTCTTACCACTTGACGACGCCCCAGCATGGCTCGTCTGCATCACCGGGTCAGCAACGCAGTCCGAAGCAACCGCTTTTTTTTCCCGGCCCAGTGCGCAAGCAGTCGTTCATAGCCCAGTGCCGCTTTTTTTTCGTCTGTAAAAAGCGCAAACAGCGACCCACCGCTTCCTGACATGAACACTGGTCGCTGTAACAGCTGCGCGATTTCATCTCTGGCCACCCTGACTTCCGGGTATAATCTGAAAGTGGTGGCTTCCAGATCGTTGTGTACATATGGCCGTATATCCAAATCCTGTCCCTTGGACAAGATATTTGAAGACGTCTGTATAGTATATTCCTTTGAAAATGTCAAACAGAAATCATGATTCTGAAACACCCTGGCCGTGGAAACGGCAATGCCCGGATCACACACCACCACATGGCGGGGGAACAATTCCGGCGACACCCGGCTCAGCGTTTCTCCCGCCCCGGTCGCCAGAGCGGGCCCGCCATACAGAAAAAAAGGCACATCCGCTCCGAGACATGTTCCCATTTCCATCAGCTGGTTTCGGGAAAATGGATACCGGCACCGGGCATTCAACGTGGACAGCACCGTGGCGGCGTTGCTGCTTCCGCCGCCAAGACCGCCCCCCACAGGAATCTGTTTTTGAATATCAATGGTGACACCCTGCAGGGAATGTTTTTTTGGGTGCTGACGAGAAGAGCTCAAAAACAGCACGGCAGCCCGGTGGGCCAGATTGGTCTCATCTTCCGGAACCAGGGGATGATCACAGGTGACGTTTACCCCGTTCCCCTGGAAAGTGAACGTCATGATATCTGCCAGCCGGATTTTCGTCATCAGGCTCAACAGGTCATGATACCCATCCGGTCGTTTGCCGGTGACATGAAGAAACAGATTGAGTTTGGCATACGATGCCAATGAACGACTCAACCGGAAGCCTCCACGTAAGCCATCCGGATTTCACTGAGAAGCGCCCGCATCAGGTTTTCTTCATCCTTGTTCAGGTTGCCTTTTGTTTTCTCGGAAAGCATGGCCATCATGTCGATGGTGTACTTGGCCATGGTCAGATCTTTTTTGACTTCCCCCGAAGAAGGATCCTCCACTTTTCCCAGTTGAACCAGACCGGACGAGTATATGGACAGGACAAAGCCGGAAAAATCCACTTTGGGCAAAACATTTTTCCGGACCGCCTCCTGATTTGCCTCCGCCGCTTTTTTGGCCGCCTCCATGATAAAACCGTTTCCTTCAGGCATCTGAAGATCCTCCATTACATTGGTTTTGCGCCGCGTCATCCAGCCGGATGATGATATCAGCCACGGTGGTTTTCTTCCCTGTCTCATGAACGAACAGCGGGTTGATATCCAGTTCTCTGATAACCGGATAATCATCCACCAGCGCCTTCAACGAAACAATATTTTTTTCAATCTCTTCAATATCAGACGGGGCTTCTCCACGCAACCCCTTGAGAATGGGGTACCCTCGGATACTTTTCACCATCCGCCGGGCCACGTTCCGTCCCATGGGAGACAATCGGAATGCCACATCCTTATATACCTCCACAAAAATACCCCCCAGCCCGAACATCACGGCATGTCCGAACACCGGATCCCAGGTCACCCCGAGAATCACTTCCTTGCCGGCAGGGGCCATCTGCTGCACCAGCACCCCTTCCAGGTGTGCATCCGGGTCATATTTTTCCGCATTTTCCATAATCTGCTCGAATGCGGTTTCAACGGCCGTGTCATTTTCCAGGCGGACCTTGACCCCTCCGGCATCGGACTTGTGCAGAATCTGGGGAGACACGATTTTCATCACCACGGGATACCCCAGTTTCCCGGCAATCTGCCTGGCCTCATCCGCGGTTTTCGCCAGTTCCATGGGAAGGATGTTGAAACCATAGCTCTTGAGGATCTCGTTTCCGTCCAGTTCTCCGAGAACATACCGGCCCTGGGAGAGATACTGTTCAATGATTTTGCCCGCCTTTTCCTTGTCATACACCAGGTTGTAGGGCGGCAGAATCTTTCTGAACAGCCATTTCATTCCTTCCCGCAACGCACCCAGGGACCGGGCCGCACTTTCGGGAAACTGGTACACCGGCACCTTGTGTTTCTGAAGCAGTTTCACTCCGTCCGACACATCCACAATCCCCATGAATGCGCATAAAATGGGCTTGATGGTACTTTCAGCGATTCTGACAATGGCTTCCGCCGTGCCGATGGCATCGGTCATGGACTGGGGCGTCAGAATGATCAGCACCGCATCCACGCCCCGGTCCGCCAGCACCGTGGCCAGCGTGTTTTCATACCGGTCTTTGGCTGCATCCCCGATCACATCCACGGGATTGTGAAAATTGGCGGTGGACGGCAGGTATTTTTTCAGTTCCGTGATGGTTTCTTCGGAAAACTGAGCCAGCTTCAACCCGGACTGTTCACTCATGTCCGTGGCCATAATACCGGGTCCTCCGGCATTGGTGACAATGGCCACATGATCGCCGGTGGGATATTTGTTGCCGGCAAACGCCTGGGCATAATCAAACAGCTGGTTCACGGTCTTGCAGCGCAGGATCCCGGCCATGGTAAACAACCCGTCATAGATCACGTCCGCCCCGGCCAGGGCCCCGGTGTGGGAAGCCGCAGCCCGGGCTCCGGCAGCGGATGATCCGGACTTGATGGCGATCACATGGGTCGGGTTGGTGCCGGACGTCATCTTTCTGACCTCGGTGATAAACTCCTCGGCACTGCGGCTCAACTCCTCCATGTAGATCATGACCACATCCGTATCCGGATCCTTGTGATAGTACCGCAGCAGGTCCAGTTCATCCACATCCGCCTTGTTGCCGATGGAAACGAACTTGGAAAACCCGAAACCTTTGTCCGCCGCATAATCCAGCACCGCCGTGCACAACGCCCCGCTCTGGGAGATAAACGACACATTGCCCGGTTCCGGCATGCGGGCCGAAAAACTGGCATTCAAGGATACTTTGGGCGACGGGTTGATCACGCCCAAGCAGTTGGGTCCCACCAGACGGACACCCGCCTTGTTGCACAGGACTTTGATCTGTTTTTCAATATCCGCCCCTTCCCCGCCGACTTCCTTGAACCCGGCGGAAACAATGACAATCCCCTTGACCCCTTTGGTGATACATTCCTGAACCGATGCCAGGGCTACTTTGGGCGGCAGGATAATCATGGCCAGATCAATGGGATCCGGAATATTGGTGATGCTGGTGTAACATTTCACACTGAGCACGGATCGGGCCTTGGGATTGACCGGATACAGCGTTCCCTTGTATCCGTTCGATAAAATATTGGCAAAAATATCGTGCCCCACCTTGCCTTTCTGGGTGGAAGCACCGACCACAGCAATGGTTTCCGGTGCAAAAATGGCATCCAGCTTATCCACGAATCCCCCTTTTCTCATGACGTATTCAACAGGCAAAAACAAATACGGGGCCAGGCGTGAGTGGCATCCATGACCCAGCCTGTCCCCGTGAATATACCGTTTCAATCAAATGCGATCAGTCCATACCCAGGCTCAATTTGGCGGATCTCAAGGTATTTTTCATGAGCATGGCAATGGTCATGGGGCCTACGCCGCCGGGAACCGGGGTGATCTTGCCGGCAATCTCCCTGGCTTTGTCAAAATCCACATCCCCTTTGAGGATGGCTTTGCCGGTTTTCTCGTTCATGCCCACCCGGTTGACCCCCACATCGATCACCGTGGCACCGGGTTTGATCCATTCCGGTTTCACCAGGTCCGGCACACCGGCAGCCACGATCAAAATATCGGCCCGTTTGCAGTGGGCCGCGAGATCCTGGGTCCGGGTGTGAACGATGGTCACGGTGGAATTGGCGCCAACGCCTTTCTGGGCCATCATCATGGCAATGGGTTTGCCCACGATATTGGAGCGGCCCACCACCACCACTTCAGCGCCGGAAGTTTCCGTGCCGGAGCGAACGATCATCTCCTGGATACCGGCCGGGGTGCAGGGCAGAAATTTCACTTCATCTCCGCCGATCATCAACCGGCCCACATTCACCGGATGGAACGCATCCACATCCTTGTCCGGATTGATGGCGTTGAGCACTTTTTTGTCATCGATGTGCTTGGGCAGGGGCAACTGCACCAGAATCCCGTGAATGTCGGGATCATTGTTGTATTTGTCGATCAGGGCCAGCAGATCGGCTTCGGAAATATCTTCGGGCTGGTCATCCTGAATTTCATGGAAGCCGCAGCTGATGGCGGTTTTCACTTTCAGGGTCACATAGCTGATCGATGCCGGAGACGATCCCACCAGAATGGTGACCAGCCCCGGTACCTTGCCATGTTTCTCTTTCATCTGCGCCACTTCTTCCTTGATTTCCGCAAGGATCGTTTTTCTGATCTCGGTTCCGCTGATAATTTCTGCAGTCATACTTTTCTCCTGGAATTCATTGGGTTGGGCGCAACCGGCTCGGAACACCCCGGGTGAAGCAAACCGGTTGCAGGCTTTCAGGTCGGCAAAAAAAGGATTTCTTAGAAAACCCCTTCGACTTTGCCGGTTTCCACATCCACATCCACCCGTTTGAACGCGGGGTTGGATCCGGTTCCCGGCATCAGGCTGATGGCGCCGGCCACGGGCACGATGAATCCGGCACCGCCATAGGTAAGGACCTCACGGATGGTCAGACGCCAGCCTTTGGGCACCCCTTTGAGGGCCGGGTTGTCAGACAGAGACAGGTGGGTTTTCACCATGCACATGCCCAGTCCGGCCAGTTCGGGATCGGCCTGGATTCTGGCAAGGGATTTTTCCGCTTCTGCGGAATAATCCACACCGTCCGCACCGTACACTTCCTTGGCAATGAGTTCGATGCGCTGTTTGATGGGCATATCCAGTTCATACAGGAACTTGAATTCGGTTTTTTCTTCACACGCCTCGATCACGGTTTCAGCAAATTCAATCGCACCCTCGCCGCCCTTTTCCCAGTGGCGGGACAGGGCTACTCTGGCGCCTTCCGCTTCGCACAGCTCCCGGACCTTGGCAATTTCCGCATCCGTGTCTGTATAAAAGGCGTTGATGCAGACCACCGGAGAGATCCCGGCCTTTCTGACGTTTCGGATATGATGGATGAGGTTGTCACACCCTTTGGCCACCCATTCCACATTTTCCGTGGAATATTCTTCGGGCATGGCTTTACCCGGTACGGGCACGGGTGCGCCCCCATGGCATTTCAGTGCCCGGATGGTGGCCACCACCACGGCGCAGTCCGGTGTGAGCCCGGAATAACGGCACTTGAGGTTCCAGAATTTTTCAAACCCGATATCCGCACCGAAACCGGATTCGGTCACATGGTAGTCCGCCAGTTTCAACCCGACTTTATCGGCAATGATGGAGCTCTGGCCGATGGCGATGTTGGCAAACGGTCCGGCATGGACAAGGACCGGCTGGCCTTCCAGGGTCTGCATCAGAGACGGATTGAGGGCATCCACCATCCAGGCGGTCATGGCACCGGCCACCTGCAGGTCTTCCGTGGTCACGGGTTTGCCTTTTTTGGTGTAGGCCACCACGATTTTGCCCATTCTTTCGCGCATGTCCTTGAGATCCGTGGCCAAAGACAGAATGGCCATCACTTCGGAGGACACGGCAATGCCGAACTTGGATCTCATCATGAACCCGTCCGCCTTGCCGTTGACGCCGTCAATACCAATGATGATGTTTCTCAGGGCCTGGCAGCAGAAATCGATGACCCATCCCATTTCCACGTTGGTGGGGTCGATGTCCAGGCGTTTCATGCCGGACAGCCGTTCCAGCTGTTCATCGGTGTAGTTTCTTTCATGCTGCATCCGGGAGGTCAGGGCCACCATGGCCAGGTTGTGAGCGTTCATAATGGCATTGATGTCACCGGTGAACCCCAGAGAAAACGGGGTCAATGGAATACACTGGGCCAGACCGCCGCCGGCGGCCGATCCTTTGATGTTCATGGTGGGGCCGCCGGATGGCTGCCGGATGGCGGCGCACACGTTTTTTCCCAGTTTTCCCAGGCCCTGGACCAGCCCCATGGAAGAGGTGGATTTTCCCTCTCCCAGCGGGGTGGGGGAAATGGCGGTGACATCGATGTACTTGCCGTTGGGTTTGTCTTTCAGGCGCGCCATCACTTTTTTGAAATCGATTTTGCCGATATAGTGGCCCTGGGGCAGCAGTTCTTCTTCTGTCAAACCCAGTTTTTCAGCGATTTCATAAATTTTGAGCATGGATGATTCCGCATCCTGCGCAATTTCCCAATCCTGGTGTTTGGTTGGATCTAATGCCATGATTCACTCCTTTGTTGATTTTGACTCTGAACGAGTCGATGATAAAATAGTGATATAAAAACAAAGCGTTATGCTTTATGCCCTCTTCACCTGCAGATTCTGTGTTCCTGTCAATTTAATTAACTATATAAATCAACATAAAAAATCAACAGGTTTTCGCGATATCCCGATCGTTTTTAAAAACCGAAAACCTGCTTCCCAAAATCAAGGTAACCCGTTCAATCCGGAAACCATCCATGGGGTTGCCTTGCCGCACAGGAAAGACCCGGGACCAAATCGCATTCTCTGCCGACCTTTTTGAAAAAATCTCCGTCACAACAATCATATAATTTTTTCGAAAAAGCAATATTTTTATAAAAAATTCTTTGTTTTTCATAGGAAAGTATTTCTTAAAT